>CAMNNN010000050.1 GCA_946545505.1 uncultured Clostridia bacterium | reverse complement strand
CTTCGGCATTTAATCTTATCGAAGATAAGTCCGTATCCATCGCCGAGATTATCATGATGGATAATGTTAATACTGATTCGTTGTCGCTCGCGATCGATTCAAGAATCGATGTGTTCAACGAGAATTATTCCGAGTATTCCACGTATTCAGATCAGATGAGTACGGTCCTTCACACACTCATGGTGCCCAACTCAGTATTCGATAGTGATGCGACGGCAGAAGCAGGTGAGAATGCATATCTTTCTGCAATGAATTCACCGGTTATGGTTGATAAGGGAACCAAGATCATATCCGCGGGCGATGTTGTCACGGAGCATATGTATCAGAGCCTTAAAGATCTCGAGCTTATAAGGAGCGATACCACTGATATTCTTATTCTGGTCAGGATCGCTGTATATGAGATCATTCTGGCATTTATGACGCTTATTTACTTCAAGCGTAAGGATACGGATAAGTTCCCTGATATGCGTGTGTTCTACATGATCATTATCGCGTTCATTCTGCCGATACTGGCATCCGTATATCTTGCTGATCTGTCCCCGCTGATCATCGTTTCTTTGTTCTTTACAGCGATAGTTGCTACGTATCTTGGTACTTGTGACGGTATTATCCTCTCTGTAATTGAGACTATGATGATGTGGCCTCTGTTTAACTTCGATGCGGAATTCATATTCGTGTCTGTTGCAGGTATTATGGTCACGGGATGCATTGCAGGTAAGAAGAACAGTAATTACAACAGTGCGAGCCTAATCGTTCTTCCGGCACTGGCATGTATCGTGTCTGTTATAAGCTATAATGCGATATTTGCAGCTACGCTCAGAGGTTATATCGAGACGGGTGTATGGACAGGCGTATCCGCTATACTTTCCATCATCATTGCCATTGGTGTTATGCCTCTCGTCGAGCTCGCTTCCAAGGTTGTTTCACCGGTCAAGCTTATCGAACTGTCTCAGCCGGGAAATCCTCTGCTTAAGAGGCTTTTCATGGAAGCCCCCGGTACATACAGCCATTCTATGATGGTAGCGTCTCTTGCCGATGCGGCAGCTGATGCCATCGGAGCCGATTCACTGTTCTGCCGTGTTGCAAGCTATTTCCACGATATAGGTAAGCTTGAGAATCCTGTCTTCTTTACCGAGAATCAGGCTGATGGTTATAACCCCCATAATGACCTTACGGTCAGTGACAGTGTTTCCATTATCACGGCTCACACCAAGGACGGCGTTAAGCTTGCCCGTAAGTATCATCTGCCTGAGTCTTTCGTAAGAGTTATCGAGGAACATCACGGTACAACATATCCCGGTTACTTCTACTTCAAGGCCTGCAAAGAAGCTGAAGCATCGGGACTTCCTCAGCCTGATGTAAATGCTTTCAGATATCAGGGCAGGATTCCGAGTTCCAAGGAGTCTGCAGTAATTATGATCTCAGATACTGCCGAGGCGGCTATCAGATCGAACAAGCTCACTGATGTCGACGAGATCGAGAGCCTTGTCAGAAAGCTTATCAAGGATAAGATCGAACAGGATCAGCTCACCGATTCCGGTCTGTCATTCGATGACCTCGAGAAGATCGTCAACGCATTTAAGCAGGTATATGCAGGAACACTTCATGAAAGGATCGCTTATCCTCAATGAGAATAAATATTATCAACGAATGTACGGGTCTTGAGGATTCTAAGGTTGAATCTTGGAAGCCCTATATAGACAAGCTTACAGAATCATTTGTATCACGGGACTTTGCTCTTGATATTCCTCTTAAATTCCTCGAATCTTCTTATGCCACACTTACATTTATAGGCGAAGATGAGATTCGTGAACTTAATAATGAGCAAAGAGGAATCGATAAGCCTACTGATGTTCTTTCTTTTCCGATTCTTGATATGAGAAACGGAAAGCTTGCCGACAGGAACAGCGAGATCGACTTCGAACTCGATGAAGAAGGCAACAGGGTACTTAATCTCGGTGATATCATAATCAATCCTGATATGGCTTATGAGAATGCCGGCAAATACGGTCACAGCATCGAACGTGAGATATCTTTCCTTATTGCTCATTCGCTGCTCCATCTTGTCGGTTATGATCATATAGAGAAGTCAGATGAGACTGTTATGATCAAGGCTCAGAAGCAGATGATGAATGACATTGGTCTCGCCATTGGTGATGAAGCTAGTGAGGTTACTGATCATAAGGATGACAATATCGCTTATCCTGCAGGTTCTATCGCCAAGCACTGCGGTTATGTATCGATCCTGGGACGCCCGAACGTAGGTAAGTCCACTTTTATAAACTACATTACGGGAATGAAAGTCGCGATCGTATCGCATAAGCCTCAGACTACGCGTACCAACATCCGTTCTATCTATAACACTGATGATACACAGATCATCTTTACCGATACTCCCGGCGTGCATAATCCAAGCAATAAGCTTGGTAAGATAATGGTGGGTAACTCTTTCGCCAGCGCCAAGAATGCGGATGCTGTCCTTTTTATCGTAGACGGAAGGTTCCCGGAGCCCGGTGCGGTAGAGAAGAAACTTCTGGATCTTTGCCGTGAGAATAGCAAGAAGGTAGTGCTTGCAGTTAACAAGTCTGATGATGTATCCAAGGAGAGCCTGCTGCCTCTTATAAGTGCATATTCTGCGCTGTATGACTACGTTGATATCGTGCCTGTATCTGCCAAGACCGGCGACAATATTGATGTTATTCTTAATATTCTCGAAGGCCTTCTGCCCGAAGGTCCCAGGCTTTTTGATTCCGAGTATATGACGGATCAGTCCGAGAGAATGATCGCGGCTGAGCTTATCCGTGAGCAGATACTTCATTTTACGGATCAGGAGATACCTCACGGAACTGCAGTCGAGATTGATTCGTTCGAAGATAAGTATAAGGATGATGCCGCCGATGAGTATGACCGCGAATGCGTTGTAATCAAAGCGACTATCATATGCGAGAAGGATTCCCATAAAGCCATCATTATCGGTAAGGGCGGTCAGATGATCAAGCGTATAGGTACCTCAGCCCGTATAAATATCGAGAGGCTTCTTGGCTGTAAGGTATACCTCGAACTCTTCGTTAAGGTCAGGGAAGACTGGAAGAATAACGATACTCTCTTAAGAAGCTACGGCTTCAGATCTGAGGAAGATAATTAATGGCTTCTGATCCTGAAGTATTCAAGGGGATCATATTAAAAACCTCCGAGTACAAGGAGAAAGACCGAATGATACAGGTGCTTACGCGTGAGCGGGGTATCGTTAATATCTGTGTCAAAGGAGTATCCGGCAAGACCTCGAAAGTATCATTCGTCTCGCTTCCGTATTCCTACTGTGATTTCACTGTAACCGACAGTCACGGCTTCTATTATCTTAAAGAGGGAAATGTGATATCCGGCAACACCGGTATCATGGATTCGCTTGAGGCGATGGCTGTCGCAGGGCATATTTCCGAATGTCTATGCTGGTCAGTCATGCAAAGTGAGAATGCACGTGATGTATATGAACTTGCTATATATTCATATTATGCGCTTTCCGCTGATCCTTCTTCATTTCTAACCGTTATGATTGCATTTAACTGGAAGCTTCTTTGGCTATTGGGGTTGGCTACCAAGACTGCTGACTGTATCTCATCAGCAGGAAATTCCGTGAAGCTGAATAGAAGGGGAATGGAGATTCTGGATTATATCGGAGTAAGCTCTGTATCAAAGATATTTACTGTTGCCCTGGAAGAAGACGATATCAGGCAATTAAGGCCTTTTACACTTGAATACTTAAGGATTCAGTTCGAGAGGAATATTCCGGATCCCGTGTTGAAGCTCGGACTTCCTTTATGAACTGAACGGCAGACGTTAGCGATTAGATCTTCCAGTTGTCAGGATACAAAGACATATACTCCGGATTCTCGAGTCTCTCATCGATTAGAAGCGCGAATCCGGTGTCTTCCTCGGTTCGGATGACTCGTCCGACAGCCTGAAGGACCTTCTCCCAGCCCGGGAATCTGTATGCGAATGCGAAACCGTCTCCGAACTTCTCTGCATAATAGTTAGCAAGTATCTGACGTTCTGGAGTCAGCTTCGGAAGTCCTACACCGACTATTACTACTCCGGACAGCTTCTCTCCCGTAAGGTCTATTCCTTCTCCGAAATGGCCTCCGAGAACCGCGAATCCTACAAGCAGACCTTCATAAGCGGAATCGAATTGAGAAAGATAGGCATTCTTCTCAAGTTCAGTCATTCCGGATGTCTGTCTGATAATCTTAAGATCGCCTCTGTCTTTAAGCATATTCTCGACTGATTTGCTGACCATATCCAGATACTCGAATGAAGGCAGGAAAACCATGTAATTTCCGCGCCTGTTCTTAAGTTCGTCACTGATTCTTCTGGCAAGTACGGGGAGTGTCTGTTTCCTGTACTTATAGGCTGTGTTTATCGATGAATCAATGAGTATCTCGAGATTCTCAGGCGGGAAGGGGGATGCCAGTTCGATATGACGTGCACATTCGCAGTTCTTACCTACGATTACATTCCTGTAGTATTCGTAAGGCGATAAAGTTGCCGAGAAGAAGACCGTGGGGTAGACATTCTCTATCCTGGATCTGATCTTCTCTGAGGCATCGAGACAGACGAGATTAACAGTTACATCACCTTCATCGACATTAAATGTCGTTATGAAGTTCTGATCGTATTCCTGTTCGAATATGCTTAAGAAGAATCTGGTCTCGAAGAAGTATTCGAGTGCCGTGTCACGTACGGATCCCGGTTCAAGAAGCTCTATAAGCGGCATCAGGACTCTTATGGAGCGCCAAAGCATTGTATAGAGGTTAAGTGTCCTCTTAGTGGTTCCTTCGAACCCGACTGTCCTTAGTGTATCTTTCTCATCAATCTTCTCGAGATTGTTCATCGCAGATTGATCCGAAGTGAGCAATTCCCGTATCTTCTTAAAGTAATTATCGGCCTGAGATAAGAATCCTTCAGTCCTCGGATCGCGCCCTTTAAAAGCTTCCTGCATCTTATTTATGAGGGACAGCTTCATGGAGGCAGAGAACATCTCACGCGAACGGTCTACCATGTTATGAGCCTCGTCTATCAGGAGAGCATTACGCCATGAGTCATCACCTTCGAATGCCCTTATAAGCGATACGCGCGGGTCGAATGCGTGATTGTAGTCACCGATCACTATCGTGCAGTAATTCATCGCATCGAGACTTAATTCGTGCGGACACAGACGGTGTTTTAATGCCACGCTTGTTATAAGTTCAGGTGTCAGTTCATCATAGGTCAGTATCTCGCTTAACGCAGGTATAAGTCTGTTATAGTAACCTTCGGCGTAGATGCAGCCCTTGGTGTCGCATTTCCGGTGCATAAGGCACATCTGTTCCTTGGACTTCAATGTGATGGATCGGACTATGAGACCTGCCTTACGCATATCATTTACGGCTTTCGAGGCGACAACGCGCGTCTGTGTCTTAGCCGTGAGGTAGAAGATCTTGTCGTACTTATTACGAAGCAGCCCCTTTACGGCAGGAAAGAGCACGCTTATGGTCTTGCCCGTGCCCGTGGGCGCCAGCGCGAAAAGGATCTCGTCTGTCGACAGACTCTGAAGCACGCTCTTCATAAGTTCCTTCTGTCCGTTACGTATACTCTCGTAGGGAAACTTCATCTCGCGAACGCTCTTGAAGAGGTTCTCGTTATACTGCAAAAGCTTACGGGTGAAGTCGATATATGCGATCACGTGGTCCTCGTAAAGCGTGAGAGCCTCGGATCTTAAGATGCATTCTGTCTTCTCGACAGCTTCAAGAGAAGTGATATTTACGTAACGAAGAGTAATATTCATCTTCTCAAGGTCGGGATTATCTATGAAGTACAAAGCCGAATAGATCTTAAGCTGCGCTTCGTGATCGGTATGCACGATTTTGTTGTATTGTGTTTTACCTGAGTTAAATGATTTGATCTCGATGATGTGGGGAAGACCATCCTGATCAGCTGGAAATAATATATCCGCACGCCCCCGGACTTCCAGATCGATAATGCCGGAGCCGTCATCATGAGAATATATGTGGGAGAAGCTGTGTTCAGTCTCGAAATCCTCGCCGTATTGCTTGCGAAGATCGGAGAAGATTCTCTTATGAAGCATAGTGCCTTCGATACCCGAGACAGACTCGAATGAACCGGAAGAAGAGAGGTTTCCTGTTCTCGATACGAATCTGGCAAGTGCAGTTACGGAAATGCTTATGGACTTCATAATCAGATTTTACCACTCAAATGAATAGTAGATTTGTAATCAGTCGTTTTCATCTTAAAGTGCATTCTGCCCTATTATTTAATATAAATAGTGATATGATAGTTACGGACTAAATTTGAGGAGTATTTCACGGATTATGGCATATCCTTTATTGGAAAGCCCTATCGGCAGTATCTATTACTATGACGGGCAGTTTATTTCTTCAGATAGTGAACAGGCAAAGTCTCTTAAGATTCCTACGGATGAAGTAACTTATTATGAGACTCTCCGCGTAAAGCAGGGCGTATCACTGTTTTTTGAAGATCACCTTAACAGACTTAATAAGTCAGTGCAGGGAATAGAGGACTTTGAAGTCGATATCGAAGATATCCATAAGAAGAGCAATTCTTTTATTGCCGAGTTTGATCCCGGATTTGACGGATCATTGAGGATAGTGCTTACACGCAATCATCTTCTAATTCATGCATGCGAGGCATGTATTCCTTCCCCCGAGCTTTTCGAGAAGGGTATCAACACTCTCACGCTGCAGTGGGAGCGTGTTGCCCCTAATATCAAGGTGTTCAGGGGCGATTATAAAGCAGCCGTGGCTTCAAGATTCGATGAGGAGAATGCGCATGGTAAGCCTTATGAACTCGTGCTTACCGATAATGAGGGCAGGCTTTACGAAGGCTCCAAGTCCAATCTGTTCGTAATCAAGGACGGTATTGTTTATTCAGCGCCTGATGACAAGATCTTGCTGGGTATTACCCGTAACCGCGTCATGAGGGCTCTCGAGCAGTCCGGTGCCGAACTTAAGATAGGCATGTTTACTCTGGATCAGATCGTTCAGGATAAGAATGCGGCTGTGTTCGTATCGAGCACACCTTTTGACATACTTCCCGTTAAGTATATTGACGGGTATGAGTTCAATTTCGAAGGAAATGAGCTCTTAAGAAGTATTCAGAACAGCTATCAACGCATTGCCGATGAGTATATAGCATCGGCAACACGCTAATTTATACAATACGGAGGCGTATATATGGACACAAAAAGCGGCAAGGTATCGGTTACCACCGAGAACATTTTCCCTGTAATAAGGCAGTGGCTTTATTCGGATCAGGACATCTTCGTACGAGAGCTTGTCTCGAATTGCGCGGATGCCGTTGCCAAGTTGAGAAGACTTGTTGAGCTCGGAAAGGCAAACATAGCCGAAGGCGAGGATTACAAGATCAATGTTATCTACGATGATGACAAGAAGACTGTCGTATTCGAGGATAACGGAATCGGAATGACTGCCGAGGAAATCGATAAGTACATTAACCAGATCGCTTTCTCCGGTGCACTGGATTTTGTTACCAAGTATCAGGAGCAGTCCACGGATAAGTCAGGCATCATCGGTCATTTCGGTTTGGGCTTCTATTCCGCGTTTATGGTAGCTGACAAGGTTAAGATCGATACATTAAGCTTCGAGGACGGAGCACAGGCAGTATCCTGGACTTCCGAAGACGGTATGGAGTATACGGTTGAGGATTCCGATAAGACAACGCGCGGTACGGCAATTACACTTACTCTTTCCGAGGAAGCTCAGAAGATCTTCGATGCTGCTACTCTTCGTATGACATTAAGAAAGTATTGTTCTTTCGTTCCCGTTGATATCTTCTTCATCGATGTCAAGGCTGACAGGCTCCATGAGGAAGCCGAAGAGAAAAGAAAGAAGGAAGCTCAGGAGAAGGGTGAGGAGTTCAAGCCTTCCGATATCTCTTATGCTCCTATCAATAACAAGTCGCCTCTGTGGCTTAAGAAGCCTTCCGAGTGCACTGATGAAGAGTATAAGTCTTTCTATCACAGCGTATTTAACGACGGATATGATCCGCTGTTCTGGATCCACCTCAATATGGATTATCCTTTCACTTTGCAGGGTATACTTTATTTTCCCAAGACCGATAACGTATATCAGTCACTTGAAGGAAGGATCAAGATCTACAATCATCAGGTGTTCGTAGCAGATAATATCGAGGAGATCATTCCCGATTTCCTGTTCCTGCTTCAGGGATGCCTCGACTGTTCGGATCTGCCGCTTAATGTATCCAGATCCGCATTGCAGCAGGATGAGTATGTTAAGAAGCTCTCCGCTCATATCATCAAGAAGGTTTCCGATAAACTTAATGAGCTCTTTAAAGAGGACAGAGCTTCATTCGAGACTTACTGGTCAGATATATCCGTGTTCGTTAAGTACGGCATGATGAAGGAAGAGAAGTTCTACGATAAGGTAAATAAGATCTGCCTGTTTAAGACTGTTGACGGCAAGCATCTTACGATGGATGAGCTTACAGCCGAGAAGAAGCAGGTGCGCTACACCAACGACAAGGTAGCTCAGGCCGCTTATGTGGAGATGGCTAAGAATGATGGATTCGATGTTATCGTTCTCGATGAGATGATCGATGATAACTTCATCTCATTCCTCGAGTACAAGTATCAGGACTTGAGATTCAAGCGTGTAGATGCAGACCTTTCAGGTGCTGACAGCGATGATGAGACCAGAAACAAGCTCCGTGATTTCTTCCGTGCAGCTTTGGACGATGATAAGCTTGAAGTAAGTGCGAAGGCTCTCGGTGCAGAGGCTATGCCTGCTCTTATCATGGAGTCCGAACAGAACCGCCGTATGCAGGATATGAGAAAGCAGTATGAGAAGATGAATGCCATGA
>CAMNNN010000049.1 GCA_946545505.1 uncultured Clostridia bacterium | reverse complement strand
GGAGACGGAGTATCACGTAAAGATGATGCGCGAGAACGGCTGCAGCATTGCACAGGGCTATTACTACGACAAGCCTTTGCCGAAGGAAGAGTTCGAGTCAAGACTCGTTACCAAGCAGTACGCGAAATGATTACGGGTTGAATACTTTAAGACGCGTATCCTTACGGTACCTGGCAGGCGGCGTGCCGTAAGCATCCTTGAAGACTTTGCAGAAATAACTTTCCGACGGGAACGCGAGCGTGTTCGTGATCCATGAGACCGGGTACTCGCTGTATTCGAGCATGTTGCGTGCGGTCTCGAGCTTCTTGTCCAGAACGAAAGCCGTGACGGTGACTCCCGTTTCCTCCTTAAATATGCGTGAAAGATACGAGGATGACAGTCCCGTGACTGCGCTCAGGGAACTCATCTTTATGCGCGTGTCCAGGTGCTCCAGGATATAGTCGATGCACGTGGCGACAGGCCTTGAGAAGACTTTGACGGAGGACAGCTTTCTCATCCGTGAGACGTACTCCATGCTCATCTCGACATGAAGTGCGGAGAGCCTTTCCAGCGAGGTCTCCGTGTCCGCCAGCCGGATGTAGTAGTCACTTAAGCCGTAGGACTCGGACAGCGTCATTCCGCCTTCGATGCACATGCGTGCGATGAGCGCCGCAGAGATCACGAGATGGTATCTCAGGTTACGAAGTGCGTTTTCTGATAGCACACCGAGTCCCTCCTTAGTGTGGAAGGGCTCCTCACAAAGCTGCTTTACCTTATGAATATTTCCCGTCTTGACTGCGGTGTAGAAGTCCATCTCGGGCATGTACGGCGCATGAACTGACTCCGGCTCACGGGGAAGATATTTAACTATGGATATGTGTTTCTTCTTGTTGTCCGGCATGGGTAATTCCTCAAGAAAAGATTATAGCACCAAAAGATAAAAAATAGTATTAAAACGACATATCAGTTCCCGGCATAATGCTATCTTTAAGGCAACACGGATAGACTTTGACGATTCTCATAACCAACGTAAGGTATGAGGATATAGCTGAATTAACAATTCTTCTCATTAACCCCCTGATATTGACCCGCCGATGCCCCCAGCAGTGCGGGTCATATCTATGCCTGAATTTATATTATTTTCATATTTACCGGTCGTAAAACGGGTAATAAACGATGTATAATGTTAAATAATATTTATTTTTGAAAGGGGCTGCGTCTGATGCCGGAGAAGGCTTTGTTTGAACTGTTGGCTAATGAACTGCTGTCGGATTATTCCACACTGTTTTATGTTGATGCGGCCACCAATGATTACAAGTGGTACGGCAAGGACAAGGATTCGGGCAGGCACACGCTGCTGGGCGAGGGCTCCGGGTTCTACGGTTATGTTAAGAGCGAGGCGGTTAAGCTTATATGTGATGATGACAAGTCTCTTATAGTAGATTACCTTGAGCCGGAAACTCTTAAGAAGACGGTAGCTCCCGGACAGACCAAAGATATCAAGTTCCGTTATATAGGAGGCAACGATCTTCAGTTCTATACGATGCATATCGTAAGATCTGTAGAGGGTTATGGCGATGACCACTTTGTTATAGGTCTTGAGAGTATCGCAGATGAAGACCGTAAGCGCAGAGTTGTACAGAAGATCAAAGAAGAGCGCGAGATCTATAATCAGATCGCGATGAGTCTCGCTAATGAGTACAACAGCATCTATTACGTCGATATCGAGACCGGTAAGTATATGGAATTCTCGCCGCGTGAATACTTCGATACATTGAATACTCCGAGGAGCTGGGATGACTTCTATGACGATGCCCGTGAAGATATAAAGATCTATGCTCATCCTGATGACCGCGAATTTGCCAGCAGCATGTATGAGAAGGAAATTATCAAGAAGAAGCTCAGTGAGAAGAAGTCGATAAACTTCAAGTACAGACTGATCATATCAGGCGAGCCCAGGTATCATCTGTTTACTCTTATCCGTGCGAATGAGGGGAAGAACTTCGTTCTGTGTATTAAGGATATCGAGAATGAACTTGCTGCTGAACGTATCAGGAAAGAGAAGCTGAAGAAAGAGATCTCGTTCACGCAGATCGCTGAGAGTCTCGCATCGAACTATGACATAATCTACTATGTCGATATCGAGAACTCCAATTATGTAGGATATACATCGAGGAATATCTTTGGCCATATGCAGGTGCAGGAACAGGGTCTGAATTTCTATCAGGACATTAGTGAGAACATCCCGAAGATCATCCATCCGGATGACAGGGAGAGACTTCTCGGGGTGCTGACGAAAGATAATCTCATAAGTACACTCGATCTTAGAAGAGTAACCGAGATTGATTACAGGATGATCGTTAATGACGAAGTAAAGTACACAAGACTTACTGCAAGAAAGAGTTCTGACGGCAATCACTTCATCCTTGGTATCGAGAATATTGACGAGATCGTCAGAAAAGAGAGGGATCAGCTTACCGCTCTTAATGCTGAGAGGGAGATCGCACGCCGCGACGGACTTACAGGCGTTAAGAATAAGTATGCATATGACGAGCTGATCAAATCCGTTCAGGTGAATATTACAAGCGGTCTCGATTATCTGCCGTTCGCGATAGCGGTATGCGATCTTAATTACCTTAAGCAGACGAATGATACGCTCGGACATCAGGCCGGTGACGAACTCCTTAAGGCAGCATGTAAGCTTATCTGCTATACATTTGATCACTCGCCTGTATTCCGTATCGGCGGCGATGAGTTCGCAGTATTTATAAGAGGTGACGACTACGAGAACAAAGACGAGCTTGAGGATAAGTTTAAGACTCAGGTCCTTGAGAATGACAAGTCAGGTGATGGTCCTGTCGTCGCTATCGGTGTAGCGACTTTCGAGCAGGGACTGGACACGAGTGTTGATGATGTTTTCGATAGAGCTGACGAGCTCATGTACGCGAATAAGAAGATGCTTAAAGAGAAGTGATGTTTGTTTCGTTTGTTGATGCATAAGAAAGGCCGGCCCTTTCCGGGCCGGCCTTCTTATTGGAAGTATGTTATGAAGCGATCTGTTGATCTTGCTTGGCTTTAATCAGAATCCGTAGTAGGAGCAGAGGTTTGTCCAGGATGTCTGAGCTTCGAATGTCTGTACGAGCTGAGCTCTTGTCATTCCGTTGTTGAGAGCGTTTACCCAGTTGTTGAGTCCCTGTGCGTCAGGCTCTCTGTCGAGAAGTACACGGTAGCATGCTGTTACGAATGCCCTGTTGTCGGAAAGCTTGCTGTTGCACTCGTTGCTTTCGAGGATTGTAGCTGCAACCTGCTCAGGTGTCATTGTTCCGTTAAGAAGAGCGTTTGTGTACTGATCCCTGGAAGGGATATCAACTGTTCTGCCGAGAGCTACGGGGTAGATTCTCTCAACGAAGTTGTTAACAACGAGAGTTCTTACATATGTAGGAGTCTGGTTGCGGTTGTTAGCATAGATAGTACCAATCGTGCCGGCTGTTGCCCAGGAGATTGTCATAGCGCTTGCGGAGTTGCCGCCGTTTGTTCCGAGTACGAAGTCGGGAGCGCAGTTTGTATCAACAGGGATACCTGCGATTGTGGACTCAGCTACACGGAGAGCTACTCTCAAGTCTGAGCTTGCCTGTGTTACTGCTGCGAGATCGTTGCTGGCGAGAAGTTTGTATGCATTGTCTCTTGCGCACTCGAGGCAGATTCTTACATCATTGGGAAGCTCATTGTAGTGGATTCCGATGAATGCTGTAGATGAGTCATACAGATTGATGAAGTAATTACGTGTAGCGTCATCTACCTTAACTGTCTGAGTTGTTGCTGTCTTGCTGACTGTAGCTGCGTTGGATGTCATCGCTGTGAGAGGGATGAACGAAACTGCGAGTGCAGTAGCGAGTACGATTGCGGGAATAGCTGTCTTGATTGATGTTGTGTTTTTCATTGTAGTTTCCTCCTTAATTCGATTAGTTTGTTTAACCTATCGTGGCTTTATGTTGCCATGGATCAGGAACGGAACCAATGAGCAGATAATGCCCTGTCTGTCGCTTATCGGACAGAGTCTGCCGGTTGTGTCGCTTAATGAACATCCGGGGTCGTAATTGTCGGCTTTTTATTGTTTGATTTGCCACCTTATTATCTGTAGGGGGTATATGTTAATATTCTTCCGCCTGATTGACTATTTTTACGGAGGATGACGCATGCGTAAGTTCGAAGGATTTCAGAAGGGTGTTAACCTTGGCGGATGGATATCTCAGTTCAGAAAGTATGATAAGGCTCACTTCGACTCTTATATAACTGAAGAAGATATCAGAAACATCAAGGAGTTCGGCTTCGATCATGTGCGCTGTCCCGTAGACTATATCGTTCTAGAGGACGAGGCCGGTAACGTCAGGGAAGACGGATTCGCCTATCTCGAGATGTGCAGGCAGTGGTGTGAGAAGTACGGCCTTAACATGATCATCGACCTTCATGAGTGCTATGGTTATTCCTTCGATCCTCTGAAGAAAGACGACAAGAAGCAGTTCTTCTATAACGAGAAAGATCAGGAAAGATTCCTGAAGCTGTGGGAGCAGATTGCCGTAAGATTCGCGAAGTATTCTTCATCGGTTGCTTTCGAGCCGCTGAATGAAGTTGTTATGTATGAAGTGGCCGACGCATGGAATAAGCTTCTGTGCAAGTATGTAGAGCGTATGAGAGCTCTGGCTCCCGACACATATCTTGTTATCGGAGGCGTTTGCTATAACTCCGTCGGAACTATCGCGCTTCTTGATTTCCCTCTCGACGATCATATCGTATATAACTTCCACTGCTACGAGCCTATGGTATTTACACATCAGGGTGCGCACTGGGTTGACTATATGCCCGCAGATTTCCGTATCGGATATCCTAAGACACTTGAAGAGTATCAGAAGGCATCAACGGAGCTTTCCAAGGATCTTGCCGGCGCGATCTTCGAAGATGGCATAAGTGAGATCGGGCCTAAGTTCTTCGAGGACATCTTCACACCCGCGATCGAGAAAGCTAAGGCTAATAACATTCCCCTTTACTGCGGTGAGCACGGAGTTATCGATCTGGCAGACAGGGAAGATGCGCTCCGCTGGATCCGCGATATTCATGCGACATTCCATAAGTACGGTATCGGCAGTGCGCTGTGGAATTATAAGGGTATGGATTACGGGATCTCCGACATGAAGAATGTGAAGCTCAAGGAAGGCTTAAGAGAAGTCCTGTAATTCTCTGTCTTTTTGTCAACAGACACTTGACGGCTAATTCTAATTAGCTTATAATCTGGCTAATACAAATTAGCCGGAGTGTACTGTCATGGATACAAAACACAGAATACTTGATGAGGCGCTGACACTTTTCTCCGAGAAAGGTTACGCCAATGTCTTCGTTAACGACATCGCTGAGCGCGTCGGCATCAAGGCCCCTTCACTGTATAAACACTATAAGAATAAACAGGCGATCTTCGATGCCATCATCGATGAGATGAACAGCCGCTTCATGGAACAGGCGGGAAGTCTCAACATCAGCGGGATGGATCCGACTGCCGACGCTGCCATCTACAAGAACATGAATGAGGACAGCATGATCGAGCTCGGCAAGAGTCTGTTCCTTTATTATCTGCACGACGATTACACCAAGAGATTCAGGAAGATGCTGACGATCGAGCAGTTCCATGACAAGGAGCTCGCACACGTTTACCAGCAGCAGTATTTCGAAATGCCCTTAAGTTACCAGGGGATGCTTCTGGGCCTCATGGTGTCGCAGGGCGTGCTTGTTACTGACAACGTTCCCATCATGACACTGCACTTCTACGCGCCGATCTACCTTCTGCTTACGGTATGTGACCGCGAGCCGGAACGTGAGAAGGAAGCGCTCAAGATGCTTGAGGAACACTTAAGACAATTCGACAGAATATACGGGAGGACGATAGCATGAAGATCACGGTTATAAACGGAACTGAGAAGAAGGGCGTTACATACAGACTTAAGGAGATTTTCCTTGAGCAGTTCAGAAGCAGTGCCGAGATCACGGAATTCTATCTGCCCCGTGATCTGCCCGGCTTCTGCATCGGCTGCACACAGTGCTTCCGCGATAATGCGGGCGCCTGCAAGGACGCGGAGTATGTAAAAAGAATTGAGACTGCACTTCTCGAGGCGGACCTTCTGGTGTTCACTTCGCCCGCATATGTATTCCACTGCACGGGGGCCATGAAGGCGATGCTCGATCATTTCGGGTACCGCTGGATGCCGCACCGTCCTGCGAAGGAGATGTTCGGTAAACGCGCTGTCATCATAACGCAGTGTCTGGGTGCGGGCGAGAAGTCAACAGCCAAGGACATCAGGGACAGTCTGTCATGGTGGGGTGTAAGCGACATCAGGTGCGTCAGCTTCAAGCTCATGAGCGAGATCGACTGGAACAAGATACCCGCCAAGAAGACGGCTGCCATGACGGCGAAGGTTCAGGCTGCCGCGCGAAGAGCAGCCGCCATCGATTACAGCAGACCCGCACGCACACGCCTTCCTGCCAAGTTAAAGTTCTATATGGTCAGGATGATGCAGACCGGGCTTGGCAAACAGAACCCGGAGTATACGGACTTCAAGTACTGGAAGGCAAACGGCTGGCTGGATTCCGCCAGGCCCTGGAGAGCGTAACCACTATCGTTCGCACGAGTTTTCCGCGCTCCGCTTGTGCGGAAGTCGCTTCACGATAGGTGTTTACGCTATACTAACCTAAATACCCATCGGAGGTGCTTCACATGAACATGAAAGAGCGAATGGCGGCGAATCTTCCGTACAAAGCCTGGATGGACGGGCTTGCAGAGGACAGAAACGAGTGCAGAAAGAAGATATATAAGTTCAATAACATGTCCCCCGATCAGGAGGAGGAGTCGCTTAAGTACTTGAAGGAGGAGATCCTCGGTAAGGCCGGCAGCGGGTTCTTTATTATCGAGAAGCCCTTCCACTGCGACTACGGATACAACATTGAGATCGGAGATAATTTCTTCGCGAACTACAACTTCGTCGTGCTTGACGTAGGCAAGGTTAAGATCGGCAATAATGTGCAGATCGCGCCGAATGTAGGCCTATACACGGCGGGGCATCCGGTGCACCCGGATTCAAGAAATTCCGGATATGAGTACGGCATCGACATAACCATCGGCGACAATGTCTGGCTCGGAGGCGGCGTGATCGTTCTGCCCGGCGTAACTATCGGCGATAATGCGGTCATCGGTGCGGGCGCGGTAGTAACCAAGGACATCCCCGCGAATGCGATCGCGGCAGGCAACCCTGCGAAGGTCATCCGCTACATCACGGAAGAGGACCGCGACTACTACTATAAGGACAGAAAGTTTGACGTCGACGACTATAGTGAGCCTTTAAAGTTGATTTAAGGTAAGCCCTTCATAATGGTCTTAAGCTAAGAGAAGGGGTACACCTCAATGGAAGACTTAAGATCAACTGACAAAGCTATATCACTGATACTCACGGCAGCATTCGCAGTGGGGATCGCCGGGTGTATGGCAAGAACGGAGCAGACAGCGCCTGAAGACACAGCGGTGGAGACTGAACAGATCACCGCTGATGAGACTATCGAATTAAGCGATGAATCGGGAACGGTCACAATCGACGCAGGCGGAACTTATGAGATCACGGGCGAGACTTCGGACGGCGAGACTCCGCCCGAACTCCCTGAAGAAATGTGAGATAATAAATTATCACACTGAAAGAAGGTTACACATGCGCATCCTCCTTGCCGAAGATGAGAAGTCCATGTCCAAAGCTCTGACGGTTATTCTCACTAAGAATAACTACTCGGTCGACGCGGTCTTTGACGGGGAGGAGGCGCTTTCATATATTCTGACAGGCGATTACGATCTCGTTATCCTCGACGTCATGATGCCGAAGATGGACGGGTTCGAAGTGGTCAGAAGAATACGCGCCAAGGGGATCACGATACCTGTCATGATGCTCACGGCTAAGTCACAGACCGACGATAAAGTCGAGGGCCTGGATCTCGGCGCGAACGATTACCTGACCAAGCCCTTCGAGAGCCGTGAACTTCTCGCGAGAATAAGAGCACTCACAAGGACGGCTTCTTCTTCGGCAGACAACACATTAAGATACGGCAACATCACACTGGACCGCGCAAGCTTCGAGCTTAAAGGCCCCGGCGGAAGCGTTCGGCTTCACGCGAAGGAATTCCAGCTTCTGGAGTATCTTCTCATGAATCCCGGAGTACTTATGTCTTCCGAGAAGCTTTTCGACAAGGTGTGGGGGCTGGACTTCGACGGCGACATCAGCATAGTGTGGACGAACCTGTCGTACCTGCGAAGGAAGCTTACTCAGGTCGGTGCCGACGTTAAGATAAAGGCAGTCCGCAATGCGGGCTACACTCTGGAACAGGACGGTGCGGAAAAGTGATAAGAAAACTGAGATTCAGATTTGCCCTCACGGTGATACTTTCCGCGCTGCTGATCCTGGTTGTGCTCATCGGCACCATTAACGTTGTCAACTACCGCCGTGTGGTGGCCGACAGTGACCGCGAACTTGATATGTACACCCGTCCCGCCGCGATGCCGCAGATGCCGCGCCCCCGGTCCGAAGTCTTCTCCGCGGTCTACGATAGTGACGGCAACCTTATAGAATCGTTCACATCCTGGAACAGCATATATGCCAACGAGAGCATGGAGGAGTATGCGAGGACGGTCCTGAACGGGAGCCGTGACCGCGGGTTCATAGGGGACTTCAGATACAGCCGCACGACTTCGGACAGCGGGACATCGGTGGTTCTCGTGGACTGCAGGATGGGGCTTCAGAACTTCAGAAACTTTCTTACATCAAGCGTAATGCTCTCGCTTGCCTGTCTCGCACTTGTGAGTATAGGTGCCGTGATCGTGTCCGGAAGGGCTGTAAGACCTGTGGCGGAAAGTTACGAGAAGCAGAAAAGATTCATAACCGACGCGGGACATGAACTGAAGACTCCGCTCGCGATTATTAATGCGGACGCCGATGTTCTGATTACGGAATTAGGTGATGACAACGAGTGGGTCAACGACATCAAGACGCAGACCGGAAGACTCTCGGCGCTGA
>CAMNNN010000048.1 GCA_946545505.1 uncultured Clostridia bacterium | reverse complement strand
GTAGCGGGAAGGTCCTTATCGGAAGAAGCATTAACTCCGTAGCAGCAAGGGAACTTAACTTCGGGGGAAGCAAGTCTTACATGCACCTCGGAAGCACCGTTATCCTTAAGGAATCTGATGATATGCTTAGTTGTCGTTCCTCTGACAAGAGAGTCATCAACGATAGCTATTCTCTTACCCTTTACGGCTTCCTTAAGAACTGCGAACTTCATACGTACAGCGAGTTCTCTTTGCTCCTGTGTACTCTTGATAAATGTTCTTCCTACATAACGGTTCTTAAGAAGACCCATTCCGTATGTTACGCCGAGACCGTCAGCGAATCCCAAAGCGGCAGCATTACCGGAATCAGGAGCGCCGATTACGAGATCGCAGTCACAAGGATGAAGCTTGGACAATGCCTTACCTGCTTCATATCTGGACTTAAATACATTAGTTCCGTCAATAACTGAGTCAGGTCTTGCTACGTAAACATACTCGAAGATACATACCTTACCGTTCTTGATTCTCTCTTCCTGAGAAATGCTGTCATTATAGAAGACGCTGGATACCTCATCCTTGGTAATGGAGAGGATCTCACCGGGCTCGAGATTTCTTACGAACTCGGCATCGAGGGCGTCAAAAGAGCAGTTCTCTGAAGCTACCATCCACTCATTTTCTCTCTTACCGAGAGCGAGAGGTCTCAAGCCGTAAGGATCGCGGATAGCGATGAGCTTGTCCTCTGTCATAATGGCCATGGCATAAACACCCTTAAGCTCCTTCATTGTCTTCATCAGGGCTTCTTCAGTAGTATCTGTTACTACACGGTTTCTGGAAAGAAGCGACAGAATAAGCTCAGTGTCAGTATTTGTCTGGAAGATAGCTCCCTGATTCTTAAGGTCTTCTCTGATCTGCTCAGCATTGAGGATTACTGAATCACAGCTTAAAGCGATATTACCTACTCTGGACTTGATAACAACAGGCTGGATACCATCGGGTCCGATGATTCCGTCAGAACCTCTGGCGTGTGCGATAGCGCATGTTCCGCCAAGAGCATTAAGTGTTACTTCATCGAAAATATCGGCAACCATGCCGTCTCTTTTGTGAACCAGGAAAGTACCGTTGTTATTGATAGCGATACCGGCAGCCTCCTGACCTCTGTGCTGCAAGGAGAATATACCGTAATATGCAGTAGTAGCTGTACCTTCATCAACACCTGCTCTGTTAATTACACCGAAAATTCCGCTCATATTACAATCCTGCCTCCTTTAATTTTTCCTGAAGCTTACTTTCCTTAGTATCTACAGAAGAAGCGAGCTCCTTCTTGTATTCGAGAAGTTTACCTGCAAGATTCTCATCACCGAGTGCGATGATCTGAGCTGCAAGGATTGCCGCATTGGAGCCGCCGTCGATAGCTACTGTGGCAACCGGAATACCCGTAGGCATCTGTACTGTCGCATAAAGAGCATCAACACCGTTAAGTGCTCCGCCCTTACAGGGTACGCCTATAACCGGCAGGATAGTATTGGAAGCGAGAACTCCTGCAAGATGCGCGGCAAGACCGGCAGCTGCAATGATAACGCCGAAACCGTTTTCGCGAGCTTCGCTTGCAAGCTTATGTGCCTTCTCGGGGCTCCTGTGGGCAGAAGCGATATGAACTTCATATTCGATACCGAACTTCTTAAGGGACTTGAAACATCCTTCCATTACGGGGAAATCCGAATCAGATCCCATAATGATCAATACTTTGTTCTGGTTCATCTTTATACACCTTCCTGTTATTATTCGTCTTCCTGGTTCCAGTTAAGTCTTTCCATTACGCGGAAGTACTCGGGCGATTCCCATTCATAAGGCATCGGACAGTAATCGTTTGACGCGAAGCTGGTCTGACTGTAAGGAACAACCGTCAGATTGTACTCTTCAACATAGGAATTTGTCTCATCCATTACGAATTCACATCTTACTATGCAAGAATCGGGATCTGACAGTCCCGTATTGCCGCCGAAACAGAAGTTCGACAGACTGTAAAGTATATATCTGCCGTTGTAAATTTCAATAGGCTCAAGTCTGTGAGGATGAGCACCTACGACTATATCCACACCGTAATCGATAAGAGCACGTCCGACATATACCTGATCATTGGTGGGTTCATAATATCTCTCGACGCCCCAGTGACAGGAAGCAATGATTATCTGGCATCCCGCCTCTCTTAATTCATCGATAAGCGGATAGGCTGTTTCTGCAGTATCGCCGTTGCCGATCATGTCGATACCGAACATGCCGATCTTTATGCCTCTTACCTCATATATTGCCGTCTGATGCTGATTACTCCAGAGGATACCCGCTTCTTCGAGTGTCTCCTGCGTGGTGGCAAGACCTGCGTCAAAGTAATCGTAACTGTGGTTATTCGCGAGGTTTACCGCCTCTATACTGCCGTTTATCAGAAGCTGCACACTCTCGGGTACATTCGCGAATACAAACTCCTTGTTCATGTGCTCAGCGTTCTCGTCACCGTACGTTCCCTCGAAATTAGCATAAGTGAGGTCATCGGTAGCAAGATAATCAGCACAGTTTTGGAAACAATATGTCCAGTCTCCGTCAACAACAGCATCGAAACTTCCTGCTGCACCGCTCCATGCAAGTGCATCGGCAAGCGTAAGGTCACCGAGGAAGCTTACCACGATATGCTCGGGTGCCGGTGTGGGCGTAGGTGTACTGGTCGGCACAGGTGTTGGTGTCGGTGTAGCCGTAGGCACAGCAGGTTGAGTCTCCTGCACAGGTATAGTCGTTTCTGCCGGGAATATGCCGTTGATTGAACATGCGTTTAATACAACTGATGCAATAAGCATCGCAGTAATTACTGATAATCGGCGGCTGCTTTTACTTCTAAACACTTTTAGGTACTGTAGCCTCCCTCGGGGATCTCAAAATCAGTACCAAGTATAAGCGATCTTACAAAAAGACCGGAATTAGAAAGCATCTCATCAGGCCAATGGCCCTGTATCTTCTGTTCGATAGTGAAATTATTCGAATACAGTCTTAAAGCATTGGAACTCTCCAGTATCGCTGTACCGATAGACCAGTTACACCATGAGATATTGTATTCATTGAGAAGGTCCATCCACTCAAGAGTCTCATTATAGAAAACACCGCTGTTGCCTGAATCAAGAGAAACGCCCCACTCCGTACAGAAGATCGGCAGACCGTTATTAACAGCAGTAATTACCTTATCCATATGATCCTGTCCATGAGAACCGGCATAAAAATGCAGTGTATACATGACATTATCATCATTAATCGGATTGAGTGAAGCAGCATCAACATCCTGGCTCCAGTTGGGAGTTCCTACGATGATGATATTATCAGGATCGTTCTCTCTGATAGCCGCGATAACTGTCTCAGCATAGGGCTTTATAACATTATCCCAGTCAACAGGTGATTCGGGATCGTCATATCTCATACCGTTAGGCTCATTACAAACTTCATAAATGATATTCGGATAATCTCCGTAAATTGCTGAGATTCTGGAGAAGAAATCAACAGCATCCTCCTGATACTCAGTAGGATCACCGTCAAAGAGAATATGCCAGTCAACGATTACATAAACACCGTGATCGATGAGTGTATCAAGATAACCGCATACCTCGTTAAAATATCTGTCAGGGAAATAAGTATAACCATTATCAAGGCCGTGAGAAGTCATGGCAAGTCTAATTACTGTACAGCCCCAGTCCTGAATAAGCGTATCGCACACATCATCATTGAAAAACTGAAAGCAGGACTGAAGTCCGCCGCTGCTCATGCCTCTTAACTGAACAGGCTCGCCGGACTCGCTGACAAGCTGAGTTCCCTCCACACGAAGCTGTCCGTACAATTCAACCGGAATATCAGTAACCTGAGCTGTGCTCAAAGGTCCGAATGATGCCTCAGCCTCTTCCGTCTCAATAGTTACTGACTCAGATGTCTCAGCAGTAGTCTGAACTGTAGTCGGAGGCGTCAAAGGGACCGTTTCTGCGGGAAGTCTCGATGAGCAGGAAGCCATAATCATTGAAGATACGATTAACAGAGAAACTAAACAGGATAAGGCTCTGGATCTCATAAGAATACTCCCGCAAAAAAGATAAAATCAGTATATATTTTTAAGACTTCTAATTCAACAGTTCATATAGTATAAGATATTGACGCGCTTTAATAATTTTGTCATACTTTATTAACATATTTACTTAAAGCAAGTAATATAATCATTTATATAACACAAGAGGAGATAGTTGGATGTCACGAGTAGACAGTTTGCGCGGTAAGATCATGAAGCTGGCTCAGAAGGGCAAGCTGGATGGTCTTATTAAACTTTCCGGTGATTCTGATGAAGCTGTTCGCACAGAAGTGGCGATTGCTATGGGACAAATCAGGACTTATGAGTCCGGAATGGCACTCATTCCCCTGCTTCGAGATTCCTCACCATCGGTAAGAGCGGCAGCGGCTACATCAGCTGCAGATATCGGTGCTAAGCACTGCGAGGAGTATGTTAAGAAGCTGGCCTTTGCAGATTCTGATCCGAATGTAAGACAGATAGCGAAGAATGCTTTCGACAGACTCAAGGACAGAATAGTTTAATAAGAACAAAGAGATCCGCGGAAGCGGATCTTTTTAATTTGCTTATATCCTTAATAAGATAATTACTTTAGTTCAGCTCTTATACCTTCGGGAATTCGATTGAGTTTATCCTCATCAAGATAATCGATAATCGCTTTACCGCTGTAATCTACGGCATGAGGGTCTGCCCCCTCTTCGCGCAGCCATCTGAACACCGACCAGTCTCCCGAGTTCAGACCAGCATCCTTCGCATACATCAGCAATGTTGTTCCGTTATTGTTAACGACCGTATCGACGGCACCACGGCTTACAAACCAACGTGCCAGATCAAGATCCCCGTTATATACGGCAACAGTCAAAGGAGTCCATCCGTGGCTGTCCTTATCATTCAGGATCTTCTCATATGCGCACAACTTCTTTGCTTTATCATTATCATGATTCTTAACGGCTTCGATAATCTTATCGAGAACATCCTTATACAGGATAATATCGTAATCAATTGAAGCAATCTTGATGCTTACATCATCTTCACTCAATACAGTACCGGGCTTCTCGATAGAAACATAATCAGTAATCTTGCTTCCTACGAGCGGTATGCCTTTGAATTTAAGAAGCTGATACGGTCTGAATGCGAATGCATTAATCTGAAGTCTGATCTGATCTGCAGTAGCCTGGGGATTCAATTCAATCGAAGAGAAATCTATATACCCCTTACCGAAGTAAGTGGAACCTTCCTTGGGCTGAGGTTCGGCATAAACTTCACCGCTTAATACATTACGCAGATTTCTAATTACAACATCTGAACCGTTGTTGATCAGAGTCTTATAAAGATCAAGACTGTTCCAGTCTTTCCTGATCTCGAAGGACTGCTGGTCTATGATCTCACCGGTATCGATCCCCGCACGAATACGGTGGAAAGTAACTCCGGACTTGTCATCACCGTTAAGTATCGGAAGAACGGATGTGAACATTCCCTTGTATCTCGGGAGCAGCGAGAAATGGATATTATAAAGATTAGAAGACTTAAACTTCTCAGGCTTGATTATCCTGTCAAACTCGGTAGATATAAATACGAGATCTTCTATCTCATAAACATCTTCAAGATTAACTATCTCGATACCGTTGTTCTTACAGTAATAGATTACCGAACGCTGCCACCCATTGATACCATCATCGCATCTGTCCGGAATACATACGATACGGACATCTGGAAATGCCGTTCTCGCATACTCGAGAACATTGACAGTAATATCGTTCTTACCGCCGATACAAAGAGTACTCATATTAATCTGCAGCAGCTACAACCTTGTCAGAGATAGCAGCCTCATCACCGATAACTACTACATTCGGGTGAAGCTGGAGAATGGAAGCAGGAACGGAAGGCGTAACGGGACCTGTGAAAGCCTTTTCGACGATGTCCTTCTTACCTGCACCTGTAGCCATGAGAATTACTGTAGTCGACTTCATGATGTAGCCGATACCCATCGTATATGCCTGTGTGGGAACTTCTTCGATCTTGCCGTTAAAGAAGAGTCTGGCATTATCCTGAATCGTCTGCTCCTCGAGGTCAATGCACTGAGTATTAACACAGAAAGCGTCAGCAGGCTCATTAAATCCGATATGTCCGTCGCCGCCGATGCCGAGAAGCTGAATGTCGAGATGTCCGAGGGACTTTAAGATAGCATCATAATCAGTACAAGCCTTTACGGCATCTGCCTCGAGACCGTCAGGTACATATGTCTTACTCTTGTCGATATTTACATGATCAAACAGATTAGTATTCATGAAATATCTGTAGGACTGGTCGTGATCACCGCCGAGGCCTCTGTATTCATCAAGGTTAGCCGAAGTAACCTTAGAGAAGTCAAGACTTCCCTCCTTATACATATCAACGAGTGCCTTGTAGGTTCCTACCGGTGTGGATCCTGTAGCAAGTCCGATCTTGGCATCAGGCTTAAGTCTGATAGCAGACGCGATAAGCTCTGCACATGCCTTTGATGCTTCTTCATAATTAGATTTTCTGATAACGCGCATATTAGTTCCCCCTATGAATCAATGAACTCAGTCTTCTGTCTTAACTACGATATTATCCTTGTCCTTATAGATAGAGTGATCGGGAATGATTCCTCTTACCATGGAAAGCGGATAGATGTTTGTATGAGGTCCTACTACAGTTCCGGGATTAAGAACGGAATTACAGCCTACCTCGACATTATCACCGAGCATGGCACCGAACTTACGAAGGCCGGTCTCATATGATCTTCCCTCTCCCTTAACTACTACGTTCTTACGGTCAGCCTTGATATTGGATGTGATTGCGCCTGCTCCAAGGTGAGCCTTGTATCCGAGAACGGAATCACCTACGTAGTTATAATGAGGAACCTCTACCTTGTTGAAAAGTATAACGTTCTTAAGCTCAGTAGAATTGCCTACAGTAGCGCCTTCGCCGACGATGGCACACTCTCTGATGAAAGCGCACTGTCTGATCTTGGCACCCTTGCCGATGATGGCAGGTCCGTGAATATATGCGGAAGGAAAGATCTCAGCATCCTTGGCAATCCATACATCCTCTCCTACCTTATCGTACTCGTCTGGACTTAATGTAGGGCCGAGCTTAAGGATGAAATCCTTTATCTTAGGAAGTACTTCCCAAGGATAAGTGCATCCGTCGAAGATATCCTTCGCGATAGTCTCATCCAGATTGTACATGTTGCTGATCAATGCTGTTTCCATATATGTTCTCCTATAATTAGAATTCTTATTCAGCCGTCAGACCTTCAGCCTTGATAACGTCGATAAGCTGATCGACATACTTCTCACAGATTTCATCAGTGGAAGCCTCTACCATTACGCGGATCTTAGGCTCTGTTCCGGAAGCTCTAAGGAGCATTCTTCCGTTGCCGTCGAGCTCCTGATTAACCTTAGCTACAGCTGCAACTACTACGGGGTTCTCCTGTGCTGCCTTCTTGTCCTTAACGACAACGTTCTTGAGGCACTGGGGATACATCTTCATCTCACCGGCAAGCATCGAGAGCGGCAGCTTCTTATCAAGCATCGTCATCATTACCATGAGTGAAGTAAGGATACCGTCACCTGTAGTTGCATACTTACCGAAAATAATATGACCGGACTGCTCACCGCCGAGCACATAGTGATTCTGCATCATATTCTCGGCTACATACTTATCGCCGACCGCAGTCTTCTCAGTACGTACTCCGATAGCCTCACAAGCTTTATAAAGGCCCATGTTAGACATGATGGTTGTTACGATGGTATCGCCGTCAAGCTGGCCGTTCTCCTTGAGGTACTTACCGCACAGGAACATGATATGATCACCGTTGACCTCTCCACCGTTCTCATCAACACAAAGGCATCTGTCAGCATCACCGTCATAGGCAAAACCTGCATTAAGGCCGTTATCTACGACAAATTTCTTAAGGCTGTCCATATGTGTTGAACCGCAGTTCAGATTGATATTGACTCCGTCAGGAGTGTTATTAATTACATAAACCTTAGCTCCGAGAGCCTCATAAACTGCTCTGGCGATATTCCATGAAGCACCGTTAGCACAGTCCAAAGCTATCTTCATTCCGTTGAAGCCTCTGGTGGGAATGGACATAAGATAACCGATATAACGGTTTCTTCCTGCTGCATAGTCAATTACATTACCCATCTTCTCACGCTGTGCAAGAGGAAGCTCTTCGATCTGCCCATCCATGTAAGCTTCGATCTTTTCCTCGATCTCGGCTTCGATCTTCTGACCGTTGGCTCTCATGATCTTGATACCGTTATCGTAGAAAGGATTATGAGATGCGGAGATCATTACACCGCAGTCAAAACCATCGGTTCTGCAGCAATAAGATACAGAAGGAGTTGTAGTTACGTGAAGAAGATATGCATCGGATCCTGATGATGTGATACCTGCAGATAATGCATATTCAAGGGTATATGAACTTCTTCTCGTATCTTTACCAATGATAATTCTTGCTCTGCCGTCTTCATGATTCTTTCCGTAATACCATCCTAGATAGCGTCCGATCTGAAATGCCCTGGAAGCCGTAAGTTCTACATTAGCTTCGCCTCTGAATCCGTCAGTTCCAAAATACTTTCCCATAAAGATACTCCTGAAGTGTGTTTTAAGAATTATATCAATAAACTATTCTATTAAAAATATTATTATTCAACTGTGACGCTCTTGGCAAGATTTCTCGGCTTGTCTACATCACAGCCCTTATTTACCGCCATATAGTAGGCAAACAGCTGGCACGGAAGCACACCGAGGATAGGTGCGAATATCTCGTCACAGTCCGGAATGATGAACTTTGTGTCACATGAGAACTTCATCTTGCTCATTCTCTCTGGAATGATGGCAAGAACAGTAGCTCCTCTGGTCTTAACTTCCTTGATATTTGATTCCATCTTGGAAGCCAGTTCATCCTGCGTAATCGGTGATACGACAAGAGTACCGTCCTCGATCAGAGCTATCGTACCGTGCTTCAATTCACCTGCAGCATAGGCCTCTGAATGAATATAAGAG
>CAMNNN010000047.1 GCA_946545505.1 uncultured Clostridia bacterium | reverse complement strand
AAATGAAGGGCATACCGCCGCATCTGGCGAGTGCAATAGCCATTCTGTCATCGGAAACGGCCTGCATTACTGCAGATACGACAGGGATATTGATCTTAAGCTTAGACTCTTCCTGTCCCTTTCTGTACTTGCATACAGGTGCTGAAAGATCTACCTGATCCGGAGTATTCTTCTCCGTAGTAAGATTAGGCACAAGCAAGTATTCGCTGAAAGTTCTTGATTCCTGCTCAAATATCGTGGCCATAATTTACCCCCGTTAATTTTTCCGCTTATATTAACATAAAATAAGGCGCCAAAAAAGGGTTTAAGCACTCAAAATCATTTGATAGGCCTCTTATAGGCTTTAGACAGAACGATATAGAAGATAATCATCACTATCAGCAGGAAAACGAGGTCCACCGACAGGAAGCTTCCGTTATATACCATGGAGTAGATCCAGGGGTTCATATCGCCTGCATATTCAGCATAGAAGATGACACCGGACAGAACCGAGCAGAACCAGCGCACGATGTAAGCGAGGATTGTGAAGATGATCGCTTTCACGATACCGCCGTTAACGAATCTCACCAGCGGGTTCTTGTAAAGAAGTCTCTTGGCCTTGGGAAGCGCCGCGAAGCCGATAATGCCGTAAGCCGTGTAGCCGAGTGTGTAGTCAAGCAGCACCTGGAAAGGTGTTACGAGCCAGCCTCCGATAAGCTGCAGCAGGCTGAAGATAAGCGCTACGAGGAACCCCCATCCGGGTCCGAAAGCCATCGCGAAGATCACGATAGGCAGTACGCTCGCGGGTGTTACAGAGCCTCCGTTAGGCAGCTCGAAGATCTCGATCTGCGACAGCACGAATGCGAGTGCAAGTGCGATTCCTCCCGTGACGATAGTAAGTATCGTCTCACGGTTGTTGGACATGGTTGTAGAATTGGAATTTCCGGTCATATTAATCAACTCCCTTCGCCGGCATTATCCGTACAGGTTCATCGGGTCAGGACTTAAAGTCCACTCTCAGCTCGGTTACACCGGCTCCCCGTGATTACGAGAGAAACTCTTTGAGTTTCCGCGGGACAATATACTACATTTTCCCGATGCTTACAAGACGCACTACACAGCGCTCAACAAAAGCGCGCACTTCACGCTCTATCGAAGCGGGAGCGCGGTCGTAAGCCATAAGGTGAGACGCGCGGTCTACCGTGAGCATCCTCTTCGGGCAGCGCAGGTCATCATAGAGCGCGCGGATTCCGTCAGGCGGCGTGATATCGTCATCCGCACCGGAGAACATCAGGACCGGAACCCTGGTGTGCGCTGCATTGCGTATGACATTGCCTGAATCGAATCCGGTATTCATCTTATCCGTGAATCTCTTATCAAGAGAATTAGCGACCATGGGAAGGTTCATCCCCCACTTATTCTGAACACGTGCCAGAACATAATCGTTAAGATCCACAAGCGGACTGTCGGCGATGATGCCTGCGACTTCAGTCGGGAAATCAGCCTGCTGGGCTGCAAGAAGCGCGGCAGTCGCGCCGATACCTCTGCCGACGATAAATATACGTGCATCTTCTCCCACCTGGCGCTTAACGAAGCTTATCCACTTATCAAGATCCACACTCTCGTAAATGCCGTAAGTGCAGTACTTGCCGCCGCTCATCTGATGCGCGCGTTCATGCGCGATCAGCACATGGCACTCGAGCTGGCGCATCATAAGGCGCGCATAAGCCGCAGTTTCGGTGGGGTGCTCGTCATAAGCGTGAAGAAGTATCACGGCGAACCTTGTGCTGCGGTCTGCCGAAGGGCGGAAGTAGCCGGATAATTTCGTGCCGTCGAACGAGTCAATCCTCACGTTAAGGTACTCGCCCCTGGTGGTGTAGAACCAGTTCTTGCCGCGGCCGAATACAGTCTTCTGATCGATCTTAACGGGCGACCTGTCGACCCGCGGCACGGGCTCCTTCCTGCCGAAGATCTCGCGGAACAGCCTTCTTACCGCAGACATGTACATGAAGATAACAAGCAGTACGACGAGTACTGCGAGCAGACTTAACAGGATGATCATGACGATATGCATGTCTCAGCTCCTGACGATCACCGACTCATCCGAATCGGTACCGGAAGACAGCAGACGGCATCCGTCGCGCGTAACATAAACATCGTCTTCTATT
Organism: uncultured Clostridia bacterium; assembly: GCA_946545505.1. GTDB lineage: Bacteria > Bacillota > Clostridia > Saccharofermentanales > Saccharofermentanaceae > Saccharofermentans. The sequence continues at coordinate 6,971 of CAMNNN010000047.1, read as the reverse complement.
CTGAAACCTATGCCCCACTCTTTTATATAGACGCCGGGTTCGATCGCGAGACAGTTGCCTTCTTCCCAAGACTTTCCTCTCTCGCTTATGTCGTGCACATCAAGTCCCAGGTGGTGACCGGTATTGTGCCAGTAGTATCGCTTCACCTCTTCTTCGGTGTAGCCTTCTTCAAGAAGCCCCCACTCGACCAGAGTATCGCCCGTGATCTTACGCATCAGCGAATTAAGAGTGTCGATGCTCTCTCCGGGCTTTATAAAAGCGAATGCTTCCTTACGGAGTGTGCGGATGAGATTAAGAAGCTTCTGCCTTCTTACTGCCGCAGCTTCATCATCACAGTCGCCGACGAAATACACTCTCGATATATCCGCACAGTAACCGTTACATCTCGCACCCACATCGATCTGAATTATATCGCCCTTCTTCGCGGTCACGCCGTTACTGTCTTCGGGCTCGCTGTGATGAAGATAGAATGCATTCGTTCCTATCGATACGATGGTGGCAAACGCGGGTATCAACGAACCTCTCTTAGCCATCTCGTATTCAAGTCGTGTATATATCTCAAGTTCACTTACGCCCTCGCGCACAAGAGGCTTGATCTGCTCGAGCGACTCTTCGGTTATAACCGCGGCCTCAGCGATCGCGTCTGTCTCCTCTTTACTCTTCACCATGCGCATCGAAGTAAGAACGGGACCGATGTCTTCAACCGTATCGTGATCTGCGATGAACTTCAGACTCTCTTCCGCGATACTCGTACCGTCAACAAGAAGCTTATATCCTGTCAGGTATTTATATACGTACTCATCAAAGTCGTGCACATCGTGTATGTCATTAACATCGATGCCCGACAGCGACGCGACAGTATCAAACGGCATCCTCTTGCCATGCCATCTCTCGACGAGATCATCCGGCTTCAGTGCGTAGAGCTCAGCTCTCACTTCGCCGTCACTTTCCTTCACGAGAATGAGCTTGCCTTCCTCGTAAGACAGTCCCGTCATGTAGAAGAAATTTCTGTCAGGAAGGAAACGGTAATCCGTATCCTGGCTCATCGCTCTGCCCTTCCCCGCGAAAAGAAAAACCGCTGATCCTTCCGGGATGCGGTTTATCAATTGTTCTCTTCTTAACTTGTAGACTTCGGAGTTGAAGATCATCTTAGCCTGCTCTGCCTCGTAGGATAAGAAGCAGTGTTGACCGAGGTCGTATCCGACATAACGTTATACTCATCAAACTGAATCGTGTTGTTGATGTAGCTGAGCGTAGCACCGGGTGCTCTTCTGATGAGTCCGGGATTACCGATTACGATAGATCCGTCAGGAACATCAAAATTAACATACGCACCGGGAGCGATAAGAACGTTATTGCCGATCGTGATATTACCTACGATGATCGCATTCGCACCGATCCAGACGAAGTTGCCGATGTGCGGTGCGCCCTTACGCTTGCCTCTGAACTGTGTACCGATTACAACGCCCGTCGATACATTACAGTTATAACCGATCTCTGCCTTCGGGTGAATGATAACTCTTCCGAAGTGTGCAAGATAAAATCCTTTTCCAATCTTAGTGTCGTAAGGGATCTGAATGTGATACTTGTGAGACTGACGTGTGAGTCTCCAGTTGAAAAAGTCGTATCTTACCTGACATAAGAACTTGAGGAAGCCCTCTTTGTTATTAATCTCGTCGTAGTAGTACTTCGTTCTTCTCATCAACGAGATATAGTGGAACTCGGGAGTACACATGAGCTCCTGAAGGTATGTAGTATAGATGTGCTTGGTACGCCTTGCATTACCGGTGTACCTGAACAGATCACTGTATACTATGTCCTTTAATTTGTCGTTCATCAGACCCTCCCGAACTACCTAAAATTATATTTCTTTTGCTAATTAAGTTCAAGCATAGTGAGAGTTTGAAGTGTTACGTTGTTTGGTCAATTCGTTCTAAAGAAAATACATGCGTGTTTTCATTTTTATAGAAAAAAATAGTTAAAGAGAATTGACATAAGTGTATAAAAAATATAAATTAAACCTATCAATCTGTTTGGAGGATAATTTAGTTATGGTTACAGATGAGAAGAAAGTAGAAGTTAAGGCTCCCGTAGCTGCAGCTGCTAAGCCTGAAGTTAAGGCTGCTGCTCCCGTTGCTAAGAAGCCTGCTGCTAAGAAGCCTGCTGCTAAGAAGCCCGCTGCTAAGAAGCCTGCTGCTAAGAAGCCTGCTGCTAAGAAGCCCGCTGCTAAGAAGCCTGCTGCTAAGAAGGCTCCTGCTAAGAAGGCTGCTCCTGCTAAGAAGGCTACTGCTAAGAAGCCTGCTGCTAAGAAGGCTGCAAAGAAGCCCGCTAAGAAGCTCGGCAAGATCATCTTCGAGTTCGACGGTCAGCAGATCGATTTCAAGGCTATCGAGAAGAAGGCTGCTAAGCTCGGCGGCGACGTTTATGTAGTTGCAGCTGAGAAGAAGATCTTCGATGCAGACGGTAAGGCTGTAGATCTTTTCTAATTAATCATTGCGATTAATACAAGAAGACTGCTTCTGATGAAGCAGTCTTTTTTTGTGAAAAATCCGGAATGTATGGTATAAAAAATATATGGCTGATCACATACTTTACGCGACTGATAAAAACTACTGCGAGCTTTGTGCCGTAAGTTTATATTCGCTTCTGTCGAAGCTTAACGGCAAGGCAATAATTCACATAATTGAATCATCACTCGAAGAGCGTAAAGATGATCTTAAGAAAATCGCAGATTCATTCGGATGCGATATCGATTTTATCCCGATCGAAGATATATCGAGAAGACTTGTCGAAGCCGGAATTCCTCCCTACCGCGGCGGTTATTCCCCGTATGCACGTTTCTTCATCTCTGATTATATAGACGAAGGAAGAGTGCTTTATCTCGACTGCGATACACTGGTTAAAGAAGATCTGTCTTCACTCATTCACTTCGATCTTAAAGGTAATCCTCTCGGTGCAGTTATCGATCAGTCGACTTCTTCAGTAAATATTCTTATCGGACACACGAAGAAAGATAAGTATTTTAATTCCGGAATTCTGCTGTTCGATGCGCGTATGTGCCGCGAGCAGAATGTACCGGAGACTTTCCTCGAAGCAGTTAAGACGATTGACTTATCGAACACATTCCTCGGTGCCGATCAGGAGATAATGAATGTCGCTTACTTTAATAAGATAACGACTCTTCCGGTATCAGCGAATATGATGTTCACCTGCAGATTCTTCAAGCCTTCCGCGATCTACAGCGTATCTTCCAAGAATGCATCTTCTTACTATACGAAGGAAGAGTTTGCCGAAGGTAACCGTAGACCTCTCATCATCCACTTTGCCGGCGGTGCACCATATCAGCCCTGGCGCGAAGAGGGTGTTTATTATATGGATGAAGATGCCGATGCGTGGTTCGAATTATGCGGAAAGCTCTACCCGGACGGGAAGTATGATCTGAACAAATTGAAGTCGATCCAGCGCGATAATCCGAAGCGCCGCCGCTTCTTCAACACGGCGGGCAAGTTTCCGGGACTTTACTGCTTCCTTAAAGGGCGCTACCGTAACCTGAAGCTTCTGCCGAAGCGTCTGCGCGCCCGCCGTTCTCACTGATCGTACCCCTTTTATTCACCAACCGCTTATGAATCCATAACGTTATGGGTACAAATCGGCGTAAAACTGCGAATTGTACCCATTCCCTACTCACCAACTGTTTAATTAGGTACTAACAAGGGTACATTTACTCTTGTCGTTTTTTGTCGTTTTTTGTCGATAATTGTCGGTCAACAATTAATCAACCGCACATAGAATACAGATATGATCATCGTCAATAAAACACATCATGAACTGCTCATCGCATATAACAAATACAGACTGAGTAAATTACCATACGGATTCTTCGAGATGCACCGCGGCAAACCTGTCGTCTGCATAACAAGGGATCCGAACAATCCCGGGATTACCAGTAAAAATAAGAGAAGACTGCGCGTTGACTCCGAGCAGGGGAGAATCTATTCGCGTCTCGTTGAAGAAGCGCGGTTAATCAAATCGAAGCTCGATCATCTAATAAATCTGTGGAAGAATACCTACTGGAAAGAACCGAGAGATATTAAATTTCCGCTTAAGAAGACTGACTACGGGAAGCTGACCGGTCAATTGTATTTCCAATCCGAAGAATCGTGTAATCCTATACTTACCAAATCATCATTAATCGACTACAACGGACATACTCTCAGATCCAAAAACGAATTGATCGCCTGCAAGTCGTTCGATAGCTGGGGTTATGAGTATAAGACCGAGATTGATTTATCCCCCGACAGATTTACGAATCTTTACCCGGACGTAACTTTCTACGCGCCGGAGATCGAGAAGCCGGTGGCAGTGGAGATTGACGGCGCTGCGGATAATGAATCGTATCTGATGAAAGCCGAGAACAGAAAGTTTATGTATTTAAGCAACGGCTACAGAGAATACAAAGATGTTATCTTTCTTAGAATAATCAATCCGCAGGATTATAATGACAGGTTGTTCAAAGATCTGATCAGCGCCGCGATTCTATGTAATCTCTCAGATATAATAATCTGACAGATCAGCGCGGCGCGTACCAGACAAATGCGTCGAAACGCTCGACAGGAGTACAGTTCTCCTGAATATAGGAAAGAACTCCGTGGGGATTCTGCCAATTCTCTTCTTCGTAGTCATCGGGGATAACGAAGATAACATCAGGATCTTCCATCTCTTCTTCTATTCTTGATACCGCAGACCCGGTTCCGAAATTTCCGGTCATAAACAGATCATATCCCGGGTCGTAGCTTCCGGTCATCATACTGATTATGCATCTTCCGCTCGATACTAAAACGACTCTCTTCCCTTCCGACTCATACTTCGAATTAATACCGATTATCTGCTCGTAGTAATCTATCTCGGAGGGTCGAACAGGAATTAACCTGAATTCCTCATATCTGTTATCAAGCGTCGTCTGCGGCAATTCCAATGCATTTATGAATAAGACAGCAACGCTCATAAAAGCGATGACGATCTTCAGCAACGATCCGCTCACACTGTTCTTAATCAACTTAAGCACAGGGATCAGGAACCATGCCGCAGCATAATACATATGCATCATATCAACTATAGGAATAGCGATGGTAATAAGGATTATTCCGAATACCAGATGGAGCTTATCGGTCTTATCCGAATTCTTCCTTACAAGATAAATCGATGCGGCCACTCCGCATACCGTAATAATATAAACCGCAATTCCGTCAGCAAGGATGCCGGTATTCTTATCTCCCGAACCAAGAAGCGAGAAGAAACAGCAATCCCAGAAAGCGGCAAACGAACCCGTCGCGAGAAGGCATGCGGCGAACACCGTCATAACCGCGCCCCATCCTATAAGAAACGGAAGAATAAACTTACGCAGAGCCTTATCAGCCGCCAGCCAGAACAGCAAAGCGATCAGAAGGAACACGCCGGAAGTCTGTCTGCACAGTATTGCAAGCGCACTTAATGCTCCGGCAGCAACGGCATTGCGCATATTCAGTTTCTGAAAGAGAATGAACACGGCAAACGTCAACAGCACCATCAGCCCGTTATAAGTAGCATAATCCATGAATGCGACCAGGAGCAGCGACGCCAGAAGTCCCCACCGGTTATCCGTCATACGCGATGCGATGCGGTAATACAGAAGACCTGACACATACAGCATCATCGCGGAAGACAGTCTGTACACGAATAAATTACGTACTATATAAAGCGGAACGGCAAACAGCACATTGAACAAGGGCATTATAGCCATCGTGAAGTCCTTATAGGGAACATATCCCATGGCTATGCCGCGCGACAGATTATATACCCACAGTTCATCGAGGCCGCCGAACGGTCTTAGAAGAATCTTCGTAAACACAAGCACCGCCAGCAGAATACAGGCGGTGACAGTAATCTTTCTGCCGGAGTTTGACGTCTCCACGCGGCTGTCAGAACTTATAGAATCAGGACTCATAGAATCAGCTCTCATAGAATCCGAGATTAAGCGATTCCGGACACACCTCGAATCTTACGCGGTGGCCGAAGAAATCCTCGCCGTCGTAGTTACCGAACATCTGCTTCGAAGCTTCGTGCGAAGTGATGATGCCGCTCGTCGCTTTATAAGTATGAATGCCTTCGCATCCCTCATGCTTTCCGTTCTTATACTTAAGGATAAGATTTACGGCCTTCAGCGTATTAACATCATCCACCACGCACACATTCGCGAGTCCGTCATCAAGCCTGGCATTCGGTGCGGGAGTAAAACCTCCGCCGTAGTACCTGCCGTTACAGATGCTGATAAGCGTGTATGTATCGCTCTCTCCCGTTACCGTAGTTCCGTCCTCGAGGTCAAGCTTGTAACTGAACTTATGCGCCCTCTTGCCGAAAAGATTCTTCGCGGCAGCCTTCGGGTACGCAGTCTTACGCGTGAACACGGTATCGTGTGCCGCCACCATCGCTTTCGCGTCGGACTGAACCTTAGTGTCGAGTCCTATGGAAGCGACGTTGTTGAAGTAAGAAGACCAGCCCGGAATGAAGTTGCCCATCAGGTCGAAGCTGTCGAGCTTGATAAGATCGATAGGTTTATAAACAACCTTGTCGAGGCTCATTATATAGTCCTCGATCTTCCATTTGGCCCATGAAGGATGAACCGTTCTTATGAAGTCATTTCCCGTACCGAACGGCAGCGGAATAAGCGGTGTCTTACGGTAAGCCAGGGCATTCGCGATCTCGTGGATCGTTCCGTCTCCGCCGCACGCGACGACGGCAACCGAGCCTTTATATTTCTCGTCCGCTTCAAGTGCCACATCGGCTGCATGCCCAGGATATTCCGTATAACGGAATTCCAGGCGGCTTTTAAGATCGGGGTCTTCAGAAGCGACGCGTACGATCGCGTCTTCAAGCTTCTTATTATTAGCCTCGTTATTCCTGCTGTTGATTACCAGGATGTATCTCATCTGTGA
>CAMNNN010000046.1 GCA_946545505.1 uncultured Clostridia bacterium | reverse complement strand
TACTTGGCTGGCGACGGCCCGGGAAGATAGGTTGCTGCCGGTTTATATGAAGCCTCAAGCGCTAAACGCTTGAGGCTTCTTCTTTTGCTTAAAATTCTTTGAAATTGGGCTGAAATTTGTTTGCCACAAAAATACATTATTGTTATCATAAATTGTAATGTTACATTTTTCGGGAGAGAAGAATTAATATGGAAAAAATCTTGATAGTTGATGATGAACCGCAGATAGTTTCTTCAGTTTCAGACGTATTGGGAAGCTTCGGATTCGAGACCATATCTTCAACTGATGCCACGGAAGGTTATAAGATGGCTCAGGAGAAGTCTCCCGATCTTATCATCCTCGACTGGATGATGCCCCAGCTTAACGGCCTTCAGTTTACAGAGAACTTAAGAAAAGAAGGATATGATATCCCGATCCTTTTCCTTACCGCTAAGGGTATGCTTACAGTATATGAGATCGAGGCGCTTCGAAGAGGCGCTGATGACTACATGCCCAAGCCTTTCGACCCGACGCTGCTCGTAGAGCGTGTTAAGGCCCTCCTTAAGAGATCCTCGAGAAGCACCGGCGACAGCAAGCCCGATAACTCCAAGCACGTTTACTGTGACGGCGAGCTCGTTATTGATTACGATGCCATGCAGGTATTGGTTAACGGCGAGAGCTGTGACCTTACTTCCAATGAGTTCAAGCTCGTTCAGTACCTCGAGCAGAACGCCGGACGCGTATGCACGAGAGATGAGCTTCTGACCAAGGTGTGGAACTACGCTTTCTCGGGTGACGTAAGAACTGTAGACGTTACCGTAAGAAGAACAAGAAAGAAGATCGAACCCAACCAGCCGAACTATAAGTACATACTTACCAGACGCGGTTCGGGCTACTATTTCCCGAAGGAATTCGACTGAGAGTAACTGACCGATGATCGCATTTATCACATCGCATTTCGCGCTGTGTGTAGTCGGTGTTTGCATCCTGATCTTTGCAGGACTCGCCGTCGGGTATATTGTCGGCAATAATGTCTATAATCACAACGCTGACGAACAGGTCCAGAAGATAATCGACAAGCTCGAGTATCAGGGTCAGGTAAGATCATCCATCATTGATAATGTAAGCCTCGGAGTCATCACGTATGATTCGAACGGAATCGTCTATAACAACAGGGATATCGAGACCATGGAAGGGTTCCTCGACGGCGCCCCGATCCCCGCGACCATGGACGAGTTCCTTGATAAGTTCGAGCAGGGCAATCACCTTAAATCAGATTATTTATTAAATGTAGATAATACGGACTCGGCAATCCGCGTTAATTACAGCAACGGCAATAAGATATTCGAGATCAAGATCCTTCATAAGCTTTATGAAGACACAAGGCTTGATATCGTCATAGTCGATGACATCACCCAGATCAAGGACGACGAGCGCCGTCAGAAGGACCTCGCTGCTAATGTATCGCACGAGCTTAAGACCCCTCTCACGGTCATCCGCGCGTCCGAACTCTTTATTAATAATATAACTCCTGATAATATGCCGACTTACGATCAGATCAAGACGTGGGGAACGCGCGTTGTCACGAACGCTGTCAGAATGCAGGATATCGTTCAGGACTTCCTGACGCTTTCCATGTGCCAGGACAAGGTTCCCATGACTATCCTCGACATCGGCCAGATCATCGGACGTGCCGTTGCTTCCGTGGCAGAGTATCCCGGAAGGGACAAGGTGGACATCAGGGTACCCGAGGATATGTACTACCCCCTCGTTTACGGTAACGAGAATCTGCTCATGAGAGTTGTAATTAACCTTCTCACGAATGCCATCAAGTACATCTCGTTCGAGGGTAAGACAGAAGCTGACAAGGTCGAGATCAGTGTATCGGCTGTCGGCGACAGGATCGGCATTGAGGTTTCCGATAACGGCATGGGCGTTCCCGAGAAGGACGTGGAGTACCTTTTCGAGCGCTTCTTCCGCGTGGAGAACTCCGGCTCGCGTGAGACCGGCGGCTCCGGCATCGGCCTTGCTATCGTCAAGGATATCGTCGATATGCACGAGGGTACCATCAGCGTTAACACTGAGCTTTACAACGGTTCCTCATTCACCGTGCTGCTTCCCATCGCGGGCTCCGTCTTCGAGAATGTGTACGAGGACGCGAAGACCGGCATCATCAGCGAAAAGCCTTATTTCAGCTCGGCAGCGGAGTTCATGGCGCTGCAGGCGGTCGAGGCTGCCCGCTCCATGGGCTATGACGATATCGAAGGAATCGCGGACGAGTTCGAGGAGATCCCCATCGGCGAGACCAGTGCCAGAGAGCAGGAGATGGTCGAGCTCCTTAAGGCATTCGGGGACGAGAGATATACGGATCTTGTCGACGAGCTGACCTTTATCGAACCCGATATGATTGACGAACCTATAGTGCTCCCGACAGAGGGCAATGTTCCTGAGGACGATCCCGTGCCGGCAACGGAACCCGGCGACGGGCACGATGAGCCTGCAGACGCTCTTATTGAGACAATCCTGGATATCCCAGATGACGAGCACTCAGCAGAGCCCGAAGTTATCGTTCCGGTCGAGACAGAGGAAGAGAGAGCGGCAAGAGAAGACCGCGAGAGACGTGAAGAAGCCAAGGCGATCCTTACACAGCAGATCCTGCCCAGAGCAGTTCCAGTCAAGGTACAGGAGGCTCCTTCCGAGGATGACAGGAAGCAGGCTGTGACGGTTCATCCTGCCGAGACAGATGCTGTCAGAACCACGCCCAGAAAGAAGAGGAAAGGCAGTCTTTTCCTTGACTTAACGGCCTCTACCGAAGATAATAATGAGGCGCAAATCCAGTCTGCCGTAAGACAGGTTCTGGACGAGACGGAAGGAAAGTAATTTGGATTCATATTCTTTTAAGATAACAGGGGGAAAACCCCTTAAGGGTCATGTTAACGTCAGCGGAAGCAAGAATGCCGTTTTGGGCATACTTGCCGCTTCCATGATGATCGACGGTACATGCACACTGGAGAATGTCCCCGACATCTCTGACGTACACGTAATGGTCAAGATCTGCGAGTCAATCGGAGCGAAGATCGAGACCAGTCTCAGCCCTGACGGCTCCGTTACTTTGCAGATCGACCCCAGAGGCATCAATACCTATGAGGCTACAGGCGCAGGCGTATCCAAGATCAGAGCATCATATTATCTTCTGGGAGCTCTCCTCGGAAGATGCGGCAAGGCTTCGCTTCGTATGCCGGGAGGCTGCGATTTCGGCCAGAGGCCTATCGACCTTCACCTTAAGGCGTTCAGACAGATGGGGGCCAGAGGTGCGGATTACAGAAACCTTAACGGAGGCATCATCTCTTTACATGCTGACCCCTTAAGAGGAGCCAAGATCTTCCTTGATATAGTAAGCGTGGGGGCTACCATAAATGTAATGCTCGCAGCTGCCAAGGCTCAGGGCAAGACGACTATCGTAAATGCAGCCAAGGAACCCCATATCGTTGACGTAGCTAACTTCCTTAACGCCATGGGCGCAAGGATCAAGGGCGCAGGTACCGATACTATCAATATCGTCGGCGTACCTTCACTTCCCGGCAACTTCACATATTCCATTATTCCCGACCAGATAGAGACGGGAACATATATGATCGCAGCTGCCGTAACCGGCGGTGATGTAACCATACATAATATTATCCCCACCCATATGGACCCTCTCTCATCCAAGATGCGTGAGATGGGTTACATCATTGAGGAGGGAGATGACTTCTTAAGAGTTTATAAGGATCCTGAAGAGGAAATCTGGGGCACCAATGTTAAGACGGCGCCTTATCCCGGATTCCCGACGGATCTTCAGCCTCAGACCGTAGTCCTTCTGTGCCTGTCGCAGGGGCAGAGTAAGATGGATGAGGATGTCTGGGAGAACAGGTACCAGTATGTTCCGGAGCTTTCCCGGATGGGAGCCAATATCAGCATATTCGGGCATTTCGCACTGATAAACGGAATCGACAAGTTTAATGCGGCTCAGGTCAGGGCAACGGATCTTCGTGCGGGTGCGGCTTTGGTCTGCGCAGCTCTGGCGGCTGACGGCACATCTTATATTGATGAGGCCAGAAGAATAGACAGAGGCTATGAGAAGATCGTCGATAAGTTAAAGTCCCTCGGAGCGGATATCGAAGTTACTGAGAGTACCGGTTATTTCGTGGACAAAGAGGCCTGATATGGATCTCGTACCATTATTCTCCGGAAGCAGCGGCAACTGTACGCTGGTACGTGCCCATGGAGCTAACATTCTCATTGATGCAGGAAAGAATTGTAAGGCGATAAAGGAAGCCCTTTCTCAGGTAGGCACGGACCCTGCTTCCATCGACGCTGTCCTTATCACGCACAGTCACGTCGATCACGTAAGCGGACTCGATGTTTTTATAAGAAAATATCCTTCCAGACTCTATGCGACGAATGATACTTTCTTCGGAATGAGCAGAAGATTTACGAAGCCTCACGATGAGACTCCCGACATCATGATCGATCCGGGCAAATCCTATGAGGTCGTTCCCGGTGTTGTTATCGAAGCCGTAAGCACACCTCACGATGCCAGAGGTTCGTGCTGCTATAAGATCAGCGACGGAAGCAGCTCGTGCGTGGTGGCGACGGACTTAGGTTATATGACCGATGACATTATGGATTTCGCGAAAGGCGTCGACGCGATGCTCATAGAGTCCAATTACGATATAAGAATGCTCGTGTACGGTGACTATCCCGAAGACTTGAAGGCGAGGATCGCGGGCGAGGGCGGACACATGAGCAATGATGAATGCGCACAGGCTGTGAAGTTCTTCATCGACAACGGAACCAGAAAGTTCTTCTTAGGACACCTGTCCGAGAACAACAACACTCCGTCTAAGGCCGAGGCCACTGTATGTGAGTATCTTGCATCACAGAAGCTTATTAACGGCGTTGACTACGAGGTGCGCGTCGCGAACCGTTACGAGCCTACCGAAGGTTTCTCTTTCTGATATGAAGCTTACATTGATCTGTCCCGGGAAGATACGCGAGAAGTGGCTTCAGGAAGGCGTGGAGGAATACATAAAGCGCCTCGGCAAGTATTGCAAAACAGAGATCATTGAGGTCGAGGCAAGCCCGGATTATATTCCCATGGAACGCGCGCTCGCGCAGGAAGGCGAGAGGATCTTAAGCAGGATCAAGCCGGGAGAGCAGGTATGGGCCATCGACCTTCACGGCAGGGAAATGACTTCGGAGCAGGTAAGCGAGGCGCTTATCTCATCACTCGAGCGGGGCGGCGGCAAGCTAACCGTGGTAATAGGCGGAAGCAACGGCATCGCACCTGAAGTTACTTCGCGCGCCAACTTAAGACTGTGCCTCGGAAAGCACACAATGACGCATACCATGACAAGACTTATAATATTGGAGCAGATATACCGCGGATTTAAGATCAATTCCGGCGAGAATTATCATAAGTAAGGAGCTTTATGGCAAAGATAGGCATCGATCTGGGAACCACCAACAGTCTGGCGGTGGTTTATAAAGACGGTACGGCAGTTAAGGTTATTAACTCGCTTGATTCTTACATCACGCCTTCCGCCGTAAGCATCGACGATGACGGCAAGGTTCTTGTGGGAGAGGCCGCGAAAGACAGACTCATCTCACACCCCGAGGTGTCCGCGTCTGAATTCAAGCGCAACATGGGACAGCGTTATGAGGTGGAACTTAAAGGTGTTAAGTACACGCCGGAAGAGTTGTCCTCTCTCATACTGAAGAAGCTTAAAGCCGACAGCGAGACTTTCTTAGGTGAGCCTGTGGAGGAAGCAATCATAAGTGTTCCCGCATATTTCGACGACAACAGCAGAAGAGCGACCAGGATCGCCGCCGACTTATCAGGTCTTAAGGTGGACAGACTTATCAACGAGCCTTCCGCGGCAGCTTTGGCTTATCTCGAGAAGAACGGTTACGAGGACGGTACTTATATGGTCATCGACTTCGGAGGCGGAACACTCGATGTCTCTGTCGTAGATGTATTCGATAACATTATCGAGATACTCTCAGTCGCAGGTAACAACAGGCTCGGAGGCAAGGACTTTAATGAAGCCATCGCTAAGGATTTCTGCGGAAAGAACGGACTTGATTACGACGCATTAAGCCCCGCGGAGCGCGCAGTCGTCTACAGGGCTTCAGAACGGGCGAAGATCGCGCTGTCTGATATGCCTATGGTAATGATGGAGGTGCCGTTCGAATCCGGAAAGCTCATGCTTACCCTTACGAATCAGGAACTCATCTCCATGAGCAAGACTATCTTCGAAGGCATAAGGGAGCCTGTGCGTAAGGCCATTCACGACAGCCGTAAGAAGCTCGAGAATATAGACAGGATCATTCTCGTCGGAGGCTCGTGCAAGATGCCTACGGTAAGGGAATTTATACGACAGATAACGGGGATAGTTCCCGATACGTCGATCGACCCCGACATCGCGATCGCCGAAGGAGCCGCTATCTTCGCCGCGATGAAGAATAAGGATCTTAAGGACGTCGTGCTTACTGACATCTGTCCTTTCACACTCGGCATAGCGGTCAACAACGATATACTTAACGACGGCTCCTCGATGATGAGTTCCATTATCCCGAGGAACAGCACACTGCCGTCTTCCATTACGAGACCGTATTCCGCGAGCTGCGATAATCAGAAGAAGATCACTCTGCGCGTCTATCAGGGCGAGAACATACACCCCGAGAAGAATCTGTTCCTGGGCGAGCTTAACCTCACATGTCCTCCCACGAGATTCGGCGCGAAGATATGCGACGTTAAGATGACTTACGACATCAACGGTATCCTCATCGTGGACGTTTACACCGCAGACGGCCTCGCGAAAACAAAAGCTTTCAGAAGCAACAGCAGCGTGCTCACGGAAGAGGAAGTCGAGGCCATGCGTGAGAAGATAGAGGCAGCCATGCTGGTCTCTCCCGAGGATGAGCGTTACAGGGCACTCATAGCCCGTGCCGAAAGAGTTTATGAGGAGTCTTTCGAAGATCAGCGCCTCGCATTGCAGAGGCTTCTTATGGTGTTCAGGGGAAGCCTCGACAGAAGAGATCCCATCAAGGTGCAGCAGTCTTATAAGGCGTTGTCGGATCTTCTGGACTCGCTGGAGTATTAAGATGGAGACCTTCTGGGATACACTCGGCATTAAGCCTACCACGGACACAAAGAAGATCCGCAAGGCATATTCGGCACTCGTTAAGATACATAATCCCGAGGACGATGAAGAGAAGTTCAGAAAGATAAACGGCGCTTATAAGGCCGCCATGAAATTCGCGGCTAACTTCGAGCGGCTCGACGTATCGGACGAGCAGATCCAGATAACAGATGTAAGACCCGACGGTTCATTCGGCGTTAAGTTCTTCGATAAGGACGGTAAGCCGCTCTTCCCGGAACCTCCTAAGACGACGCCCGATAAAGATCCCTCATTCGAGCCGAAGAAGGAAGAAGAACCGGAGCATGTTGAAGATAAGCTTTTTGACTTCGATTCTATCGACTCGTCTGTGGTAAAGGCCTTTACCTATGAAGAGGCGGTTGAGCGCGCGGGCATGATCACCTTCGCGATAGGGTTCGCGGTGCCGGATTCTCCTAAGACGAGGCAGATAAAGAAGTTCCTTGATGACAATAATATCGTGAAGGCGATGAGCAACAGCGTTACTCCCGGGGATGAGAGTAAGGGGGCTTCCGAGGCCTTGAGGATCGCCGAACTGTTTATCGACAACGGAATGTCGGATGAGAAGGTCCTGTGGCAGTTCTACTTCCTGTCGCCTCTGGTCATGTCACTTCGCACAGATCTCGGGTTCTATACAGAATTAGAACAGATGATCAATCTGAGGAAACTGACAGGTAAGCATGCGTTTGCTATCTCCGAAGGCAGCCCGTTCCATCCGAGAATTTATAATATTGTGAAGAGAAACCAGGATACGGATCCGTACACCATTGATTTTATATCCCGTGTACCATTCCGTTATAAAAGCGGTAAGTATCCACAGCTTGAGAATATGATGAAGAAAGAAAAACCTGATGAGTTTAAGGCTCTGACGGATTTCTTAAGTAAGGTGTCTCTTAATATCTACGGAGTTCTGATGCCGGCGGTCCGCCCTTTCTACAAATATGTCTCGCAGGATGTCTCCGCCATATTTGATTTCATTATGACGTCTCCTGAATGTAAGGATATGAAGAAGAACAGACTGCTGTGGAAATTGTTCTTCAAGAGCAATCTGGTCAAGCCGGTGATAAACGACCCTTCGTTCCACCATTTGCTGACCACGTTATGTATCAGGAACAAGTGCACTAAGGATGTTATCCGGGTAATTAAGAAAGAGATGTCGGAGGACGAACTCGTATTCATAAGGCAAGTAAAGAATGCCAAGGATAACTATTATCTCTATTTTATACCTCAGCTTGAAGAATTGAAGTTCGATTACGGCAGGCAGTTTGACAAGAATGCGAAGTTGATTGCCATAAGCCTGTTTGCAGTATTAATGATTCTTCTGTTTGTCTTAATGTGCCACTTACATAACTTCGCTCAGAACGACGGTACATTAAGGTGGTTCTTCTGATGTTTGACAAACAGGATTTGCGTTTGTATAATGCTCGGGTACTTTAGTGCTTTAGTGTGCTAAAGTGAATAGAAAGGAAAAAGACTTATGATTGACGCTAAGTTCTACACAGCAGACGGATTCACGGACACACTGCCCGGTATCTGTGCCTTTAAGAAAAAGACTGAGAAGGAACTCGAGGAGCTCTACAGACTGCATGGTTACAGGCAGATCGAGACTCCCGGCATCGAGTATCTTGACATATACAGCCGCCCGGGATTCGTTCCGGAGCAGAATCTTTATAAGATGACGGATCAGAAGGGAAGACTTCTGGCTCTCCGCTATGACGGCACCATTCCTGCTGCAAGATATGCGGCAGGCATCAAGGACTTTGATCCCGCTTCACTGCCGTTAAGATTTTGCTATATAGAGAATATGTTCCGCTTCGCTGATTCAGGCGGCGGCAAGCAGAATGAGTTTACACAGGCAGGCGTCGAGCTTATGGGTGCTGACGGTGCTGATGCGGATGCGGAGGTAATCGCTCTGGCTATCAAGTCTGCTCTTACTACAGGC
>CAMNNN010000045.1 GCA_946545505.1 uncultured Clostridia bacterium | reverse complement strand
CTATCGCTATGGAGCAGGGCCTCAAGTTCGCTATCCGTGAGGGTGGCCACACAGTTGGTGCTGGTACAGTATCCAAGATCATTGAGTAATTGATCGGTCATTAAGACTTCATAAGGCTCCGGTTTAACCGGAGCCTTTTTTATTACATTTACTTATTCTGAACAAATCTAACTATATATTTACAATTTCGAAAAGATTTTTAAGGCTCTTCTTCATATAATCACAGTATGAAGCAGATACAGTTCGAATACACGGATGATGCGGCTTTAAGACAGGAGCTCAATAGAATAGACAAGTGGAAGATCAACCATAGGGTATCTGCCATGCTGTTTCATGTGTTCGCGGATAATCTGGAAGCCGATAAGATCCGTCATGTCTGCAGTCTCATAGAATTCGCCTTGCCTGAAGCATATTATGTCGGCTGTACCACCAGCGGCAATGTCATGGACGGCAGGCTTAATAAAGCTCATATAACTATCACCTGTACGATATTTGACGATCCGGATTCCAAGGTCGAGGTCGTTCAGATGCCTCTTACTGAGCAGACAGAGCCGCTCATTCTCGGAAACATAGACAAGTTACTGTCTGAGCGTCCTTGGGTCAAGGCCATAGAGATGCTCGTCACGATAAGAGGTCTGTCGATGACGGATTTCTGCGGTGATTTAAGCAAGATCAAAGAGGACATAAAGCTGTTCGGCGGCGGTGCGTTCTCGGATAATATTAATGAGGTCGCATCCTTCGTATATTCATCGGGTTCTGACTGTTCCGACCATGCAGTGGTATTTACGCTCATGGGCGGTGAGAACTTAAGTGTCTATTCCGAGTGGGTAACAGGATGGAGACCTCTGGGGAGAAAGCTCAAGATAACCAAGGCGGATCACGCCCTGCTTCAGGAGCTCGATCACAAACCTGCTTTTGATATCTACTATAAGTATCTCAATATCGCGAATGACGATGATTTCTTCAAGCATACTCTCGAGTTCCCGTTCATGTATAAGCATAACGGTATAGACATCTTAAGAGCTCCGACCGCATGCACTCCTGACGGAAGTCTTGTAATGACGGCAGACATAGAAGAAGGTGTCGAGACATATATGGCTTACGGAGATCCGTGGACAATTCTTCAGCAGGTCAATGAGACCGGATTAAGACTCGCCGAGTTCGAGCCTCAATCCATATTCCTCTATTCATGTGCCGCGCGAAGGGCATTCTGGGGAGATGAGGGTTCCAACAGGGAGACTTCTCCTTTCCAGGACATCGCTCCTACGTCAGGCTTCTATACATCCGGTGAGTTTATGAGGACCGGTAGTATGCTCAACCAGCATAATGTAACGCTTCTTGTTACCGCCATGCGTGAAGGTCCGGTAACCGGAAATATGCATAACTTCAGGATCAAGGATCATTCACTCGACGGTCAGGCATCTCTGGTTAACAGACTCGCGAATTTCGTTCATGCAGCGACCGAAGAACTCGAGAGTACCATCGCGATGCTCGAGTTGTCGTCCATTACCGACGGACTTACGAAGCTTTATAACCGTTCGGAGATTCAGCACAGGATAACCGCGGCGAACACGAAGTATTCGGAATCTCCCGATAAAGTACCGGCCCCGTCGCTTATCATGCTCGACATCGATGACTTCAAGAAGGTCAATGATACATATGGTCACCACGAAGGAGACGTTGTAATCAGAAAGATCGCCGACATTATGAGGGAAGAGTGCGCTAAGACCGCGGACGATATAAGCATCGGAAGATGGGGAGGAGAGGAGTTCATGATTCTCATCCCGTCCGAGGACAAGGAGACGGTAAACAAGCTTGCCGAGAATTTAAGAGCCGCATTCAAGAGCGAGAATTTCGAAGTGTCCGGAAACCACACGATCTCTGTCGGAGTTACGACAGCATTGGCAGGGGAACATGTCGATGCGTTCTGTATGCGTGTCGACAGTGCACTCTATGAAGCGAAGGGTGCCGGTAAGGACTGCGTGGTAATTAAGTAATTACCTATTCATTTAATAGTTTATCGACGGAATAGTTTATGTTATTATCCTTAAAGATTTTTTTGAGGATGTATGACTATGGAAAAGAAACCTTTCGTCACCAAAGAACAGATCGAGCAGATCGTTAAGACTTATCCGACTCCGTTCCACATCTATGATGAGGCGGGCATAAGAAAGAACTGCGAGGCTGTTAAGAAGGCCTTCTCCTGGAACAAGGGGTTCCGTGAGTATTTCGCTGTCAAGGCAACTCCAAATCCTTATATCATGAGTATTCTTAAGGATTATGATATCGGCTTCGACTGTTCGAGCGAGGCTGAGCTGGTCCTGTCCGGAGCCGTAAATGCGAAGGGCGATCATATCATGTTCTCTTCGAACGATACGCCCGCTTGTGAGTACAAGCTTGCTTACGATATGGGAGCGATCATCAACCTCGATGACATCACTCACATTGAGTTCCTCGACGGTATCATAGACAAGTATCCTGAGGTAATGTCCTGCAGATTCAATCCCGGCGGCGTCGTTACCATGAGCAACGGCATCATGGATAACCCCGGTGATGCGAAGTACGGAATGACCGAGGAGCAGCTGTTCGACGCTTACAGGATGCTTAAGGACAGAGGCGTAAAGAAGTTCGGTATCCACGCTTTCATCATAAGCAACACGCTTACCAACGATTACTACCCGATGCTTGCGGGTAAGCTTTTCGAGCTTGTGGTAAAGATCAGGAAGGAAGTCGGGATCGACTTCGCATTCGTAAATCTCTCGGGCGGTGTCGGCGTCGCATACAGACCCGACCAGACTCCCAATGATATCGCGGTCATAGGCGAGGGCGTGAGGAGAAAGTTCGAGGAGATACTCGTGCCTAACGGCATGGAAGATGTTGCCATCTACACCGAAATGGGAAGGTTTATGCTCGCGCCTTACGGAGCTCTCGTTACCAAGGCGATTCATGAGAAGCACATCTATAAGGAGTACATCGGTGTTGATGCGTGCGCAGCTAACCTTATGAGACCTGCAATGTACGGCGCTTACCACCACATTACGGTACTCGGCAAGGAAGATGCACCCGAAGATCACAAATACGATATCACGGGTTCGCTGTGTGAGAATAACGATAAGTTTGCCGTAGACAGAATGCTTCCGAAGATCGACATGGGTGATTACCTTGTTATCCATGATGCGGGAGCTCACGGATTCGCTATGGGTTATAACTATAACGGAAGACTTAAGTCAGCCGAGTTGCTGCTTCAGACAGACGGAAACGTGAAGCTTATCAGAAGAGCGGAAACATTGAATGATTATTTCGCTACATTCGACGGATCCGACTTCAAAGACGCACTTATCAGGTAACCTCATAAAGCTTTGAACTGCATGGGCTGTCCTTATGGGGCGGCCCTTTTACATATCATGGGAAATTGTGTTAAGAAATACTTTACACGAAGTTTAACATGATATATAATCCATTTCGTTTCGCGAGTTTAATAATACTAAACTTTCAGTTAAATGGAGTGCTTATGGAAATCGGTGAGAAAATTAAGTTTCTGAGATTGCAGAATCACCTCACTCAGGAGGAGCTCGGCGACAGATGCGAGCTTACCAAGGGCTATATCTCCATGATTGAGAAGGATAAGACTTCTCCTTCCATCGCTACACTCAAGTACATACTCGAAGCTCTCGGTACAAACCTTGCTGACTTCTTCGCAGACGAAGAGCAGGAGCAGGTTGTTTTCGGCGGGGATGATTATGCCGTGAAGGAAGACGCGGAGCTTAAGAATACGACATGCTGGCTTATTCCTAACGCACAGAAGAATGAAATGGAACCGATCCTCGTTACCATCGAGCCGGAGGGGAGAACTTATCCCGACAATCCGCACGAGGGCGAGGAGACGGGTTACGTGCTCGAAGGCACGGTTACTATCCACATCGGAAAGAAAGCCTACAAGGCAAAGAAGGGTGAGAGTTTCCTTATCACACCCGACAAGCCACACTATATATCAAATGACGGGAAGAGACCGGCGAAGCTGCTTTGGATAAGCACGCCGCCCAGTTTCTAAGGAGAGTAAAGATGGGCGATAAACCTAAGACAATCAGAGAGGGAGAGATGCTCCCGGATTCCAAGGGCATTGAGCATATCATTGAGCTCAAGGACGTTAACAAGAGTTATGACGGCAACCAGGTCCTTCATGACATCACGTTCTTTATAAGAAACAACGAGTTCATTACGCTGCTCGGTCCTTCGGGCTGCGGTAAGTCTACGACACTTCGAATCATCGCGGGCTTCGAATCGCCTGATTCAGGTATCGTAACATTCGAGGGTGCGAACCTCCTTACTATTCCTGCTCATAAGAGACATATCAATACGGTGTTCCAAAGGTACGCCCTGTTCCCGCATCTTAATGTGTTCGATAACGTGGCATTCGGACTCCATCTCCAGAAGGTTCCCGATAAGGAAGTTGAGGAGCGCGTTAACAAGGCTCTTCACACTGTAGGCCTCGACGGCTACGGCAACCGTTATATTGATCAGCTTTCCGGCGGTCAGATGCAGAGAGTTGCCATCGCGAGAGCTATCATCCTGAAGCCACGTGTGCTTCTTCTCGACGAGCCTCTCGGAGCACTCGATCTTAAGATGAGAAAAGAGATGCAGATCGAGCTCAAGCAGATGCAAAGAGAACTCGGCATCACATTCGTATACGTAACACACGATCAGGAAGAAGCCCTCACTATGTCCGATACGATCATCGTTATGAAGGACGGCTATATCCAGCAGATCGGCACTCCTATCGATATCTATAACGAGCCGAAGAATGCTTATGTTGCGGACTTTATCGGTGAGTCCAATATCGTTCCCGGCACCATGACTAAGGACTGCGAGGTTACATTCGCAGGAAGAAAGTTCGAGTGCGTTGACCCTCTGTTCCCTGAGATGAAGGAAGGCGCGGTAAACGACGTAGACGTTGTTATCCGTCCTGAGGATATCTACATCAAGGAAGAGAATGATGCTTATGTAAACGGTACTGTCGAGAGCATCATCTTCAAGGGCGTTCACTATGAGATCATCGTTAAGGGTGACACAGGAATCGAGTGGATGATCCAGGACGTTGACCCCGTCGAGGTAGGCAAGAGAGTAGGCCTCACGGTTGATCCCGATGACATTCAGATCATGAGAAAATCACGCTTCTCTCCCGCTCCCGGAAGCTACGGCGTCAGGGGAGTCAAGGGCGATGAAGGCTCCGAGGAGATGGCATGAGCGATATTAAATCAAGATTTAAGCTGATGCCTTTACACGGCATCATCATGTGCATCGCAGCGACACTGTCATTCGTGTCGGTGTTCGTGCCCATGTTCGAGCTGTTCGTCCAGTACAAGAGGGAGAGAGTCTTCTCTTTGTTCTCGATGATCATGACTCCGGACATCTATGTCGAGCTCCGTGACAACATTGTCGATCTCGACTTCAGAAAATTCGGCGGCCTTATGTTCACGCTCACTATCGTTGCAGCGGTAGCGGCGCTCACACTCTCACTCGGCTTCCAGCTTTACTCGAACACGAGAAGAACGAAGAGACTCGGCTGCCTGACGGTAATGATACTTTTCGCAGCGAGACTCGCGCTTCATGTGGTAACGCTCAATAGGTTTATCACACCTGAAATCATCGCGGCTAACAACATGACGCCTCAGCGCCTCTATGTGGTGCAGTCGCTTACGGGAAACATCCTTTGTGTAGTGCTGTTCCTCGGCATCGCCGCATCCATCTACGGAGCACTCGGCATAACGATGAACATGAAGCTTCTGTCGTATCCTTACATCGCATGGGTTGTGATGTTCACGATACTTCCTCTCGTGCTTATCCTGTTCAGAGCTTTCTTCGCGAAGACATCCGGCGGTTACACATTCAACCTCGACGGCTTTAAGACACTGTTCGAAAACAAGACTGTCACGACTGAGTTCTACGGCATGCGCGTTACGCTTCAGGAGTATTTCTCGGTATTCCTGCGAAGCCTCGACTACGCTGTGTGGACCACGATCGGCTGCCTCGTTCTTGGCTACCCGTTAGCTTACATCCTGCAGGCCCGCTCCAAGCGCCTTCACAAGACATCAAGCAAGCTTCTGCTCCTGTTCGTTCTTCCGACATGGATGAACACGATGCTCCGTACATATGCATGGAGAGCTTTCTTCGGACAGACAGGCGTGCTCAATACATTCCTCATGAGCGTATGCGGAAGGACCGAGCCGATCATCTTCCTTAAAGATCCGGTATGGTCCGACATCATCACGAAATTCGTTCTGGTAAACGACTTCCTGCCGTTCATGATTCTGCCTATCTACTCGGTACTCGTTAAGATCGACGAGAGCCTCGGACAGGCTGCGGCTGATCTCGGTGCCAATAAGGTGCAGACCTTCGTTAAGGTACTGTTCCCTCTGTCACTGCCGGGCGTTATCTCGGGAGTTCAGATGGTATTCATGCCTTCGATGACTTTCTACATGATCCCCGATATTATCACCGAGGGATCGAAGACCACGATCGGTAATACGGTACAGACATTCATCCTGAATGAGAGCGCGACTTATCAGCAGGCGGGTAACGTTCTGTCGCTGATACTTCTCATCTTTGTTCTCATCACGATGCGAATTCTTCGCAATCAGGATAAGGAAGCATCCGGAAGCGGAGGTATGGTACTGTGAGATTCTTAAGAAAACTTATTCCGGATATCTATATCGGCCTCATAATAGTATTCCTTTATCTGCCGATACTTCTGCTTATCATATACTCGTTCAACAGTGTGCCGAAGTCCTTTATCTGGGGCGGGTTCACACTGAGAAACTACACGAGCCTGTTCTCGGGAAGTGACGGAGGAGAATTGCTCGAAGCACTTCTGACTACACTTAAGATCGCTGCCATCGCATCAGTCGTATCCACGTTCTTCGGTGCGATCAGCTGTCTTGGTATCGTATATCTTCCGAAGAAGCTTCAGAACCTTATCATGAATGTAACTTACATTCCGAACGTTATGCCTGAGCTTGTTATCGGTATCGCGTTCATGCTTCTGTTCTCCTTCCTCGGTGTTCAGAAGGGCGAGTTCACTCTGATCTGCGCACACATCGCATTCTGCGTGCCGTTCGCGATCCTGTCTATCGACCCGAAGATTAAGCAGCTCGATAAGAACCTTTCCGAGGCTGCGATGGATCTGGGTGCGACGAGGATCCAGACATTAAGACTTGTTATCATCCCTGAGATCATGCCGGGTATCCTCTCATCGCTGATGCTCACATTCACGCTCTCGGTTGATGACTACCTTATCAGTAACTTCAACGTTGACTCTTCGGTACAGACACTGCCGATGAAGATCTATTCGATGGCCAAGTTCGGTGTTAACCCTAAGATGAATGCTCTGACAACGATTCTGTTTGCTGCGGTATTCATACTGCTGATAGTATCCAATTTCACCCGCTTCAAGGGCGCAAAAGATAAGAACGGAGGAATGAAGAAATGAAGAACTTTAAGAAATTTGTAAGCGGTGCAGTCTGCACATCACTTCTCGCGATGTCTGCATTTACTGCCTGCGACAGCAGACAGGAACTCATCATCTACAACTGGGGTGAGTACATTGCAGAGGACACGATTTCCAAGTTCGAGGCAGCTTACCCTCAGTACAGAGTAATCTACAGAACTTTCGAGACGAACGAGACAATGTATCCTAACCTTGATAACACTTATGACGTTATCATTCCTTCCGAGTACATGGTCTGCAGACTTATCAACGAGGAGAGAATCCAGCCTCTCGATATGTCCATGCTTCCTAACGTAACTGCGTACATGGATCCCATGTTCAACAACATGACTTACTCCCAGGATCCGGAAATTTCCGCTGAGGTCCTCGATTATGCTATCCCTTACCTGTACTGCACGGTAGGACTTGTTTACGACGCCAACAGAGTTGATATCCCTGAGGGTACAACAGATCCTGCAATTATCTGGGGAGCGCTTTTCGATGAGGCTTACGCAGGCAGCGTAGGTATGTACGACTCCATGAGAGAGTCCATCGGTGTTGCCCTGAACTACCTCGGCTACTCCATCAACTCACTTGATGAGCAGGAGCTCGCTGAGGCTATGCAGCTTCTTATCGACCAGAAGACAAACCTCAACCCCACATACGGTGTTGATAACCTTAAGGATAAGATGGCTTCCGGTGAGATGGCTCTGTCCGTGGCATGGTCCGGTGACCACATCGTAATGCTGGACAGAATTGCCGAGCTCGGAGGCAACGATGACATCGACTTAAGATTCGTTCTCCCTGAGGGCAGCAACTACTCCGTAGATATGATGTGCATCCCCAGCAACGCTGCTAACTACGAGGGCGCACACGACTTTATCAACTTCATGTATGATCCTGATATCGCTCTCGAGAACTGTGAGTACGTAGGTTATTCCACACCTAACGTTGCTGCAAGAGACATGCTCGATCCCGAGATCTCCGGCAATGTTTACTACTATCCTACGGAAGAGATCTTCGCCACACTCGAGGTATACTATTCTTCTTCCGAGTACGAGGAGAGATATGCCGAGATCTGGAACACGGTTAAGGCCTCTGCGTAAACTTGTTTTTTAGGTGAATTGAGTATATTCTTAACGGGCGGCTTGAGCGATCGGGCCGCCTGTATTATGAGAGAGGAGCCCGCATTATGCAGGTTGAGGACAACGGCGGTTCACGTTATGCGGTGAACTTCGCGAAAAGAATAGTGGTTAAGGTAGGCACCTCGACCATTACTTACGAGAACGGCAAGATGAATCACGGCAACATCGACAAATTGTGCCGCGGTATTGCCGACATCTGGAACAGCGGACGCGAGGTAATACTCGTTACTTCCGGTGCTATCGGAGTCGGAATCGGAAGCCTGGACCTCCCGGAGAAGCCGGACGATATCCCTCAGAAGCAGGCTATCGCAGCTGTAGGCCAGTGCGAGCTCATGAATGCCTACACGAGATCCTTTGCCGAGTATTCCTATGTATGCGGACAGATCCTGCTGACCAAGGACGGTATAGCAGACAAGCTTCAGCGTCATAACATCACGAATACTATTGAGGCGATGCTCGAGAGGCATCTGATCCCTGTCATCAATGAGAATGACACTGTGTCCACTAATGAGATCTGGCATAACGGAACCTTCGGCGATAACGATACTTTATCGGCTGATGTAGCCATCCTGATG
>CAMNNN010000044.1 GCA_946545505.1 uncultured Clostridia bacterium | reverse complement strand
AGGGAATGAAGTAAACTGTATTTATGATCAGAATAATGTTTGTTTGCTGGGGCAATATCTGCCGGTCGCCGATGGCGGAGTTCATGTTTAAGGATGAGATCAGAAAGCTCGGGAAAGAAGAGCTTTTCGAGGTGGCATCGGCAGCGACGTCTTCCGAGGAAATCTATAACGGCGTGGGCAACCCCGTGTACCCGCCTGCGAAGAAGATCCTGGCGGCTCACGGCATAAGCTGCGAGGGTAAGCGTGCGGTTAAGCTTAAGAAGGAAGACTACGATAAATACGACTACATCATCGGTATGGAGGAGCTCAACCGGTCCTACATGCTTCGCATCTTAGGCGGAGATCCGGAGGGCAAGGTGAGCCTTCTCATGGAGCACACGAAGCACCCCCGGGATGTCGCGGACCCCTGGTACACAGGTAACTTTCAAAAGACTTACGACGACTTAAGCGAGGGTATTGCAGGGCTTCTTGAAGAGCTTCTGTGATTGCTTTCTCGCGCGTGATGCCTTAGACTTTATCTGTTAATAAATAGAAGGCAGGAATTCGCATGGATATTGTATGTCTTGATATGGAAGGGGTACTCGTACCCGAGATCTGGATCGCATTTGCCGAGGCTTCCGGCATCCCCGAACTTCGCAGAACGACCAGAGATGAGCCCGATTACGATAAGCTTATGCGCTGGAGACTCGGCATCCTTAAGGAGCACGGCCTCGGCCTGAAGCAGATCCAGGACACCATCAGAACCATCGACCCGCTTCCCGGTGCGAAGGAATTCCTTGATGAGCTCCGTAAGGAAACTCAGGTGATAATAATCAGCGATACTTTCACGCAGTTTGCCATGCCTCTCATGGAGAAGCTCGGATACCCTTCGCTGTTCTGCAACTCGCTCGTAGTCGCTGATGACGGCGAGATAACCGACTTCAAGATGCGTATCGAGAACTCGAAGCTGTCTACGGTAAAGGCGCTTCAGAGCATCGGCTTCGACACTATCGCGGCAGGTGACAGTTATAACGACCTTGCCATGATCAAGGCTTCAAGGGCAGGATTCCTGTTCAGATCTACAGAGCAGATCAAGAAGGATAATCCTGACATCCCCGCATTCGAAGAATTCGACGACTTCCTTGCAGCTATTAAGGGCGCGCTTAAATAATTACAGATGGAGTCGAAAATCAATTACATTACTTACGCTCAGGGTCTGACCTACGAGCCTCAGAGCCTGTACCTCGAACCGGGACAGGCGGGCAGGATCAGCGTCGAGCTTAAGGCTCTCGGCACCAAGCGTATCCTGGTCATGGCGAAGGCGACGTACCTCACCAACAGGAATGTAATGGACTTTACCGGTAAGCTTGAAGAAGAGGGCTTCCGTGTATTTACTTATAACTTCAAGATGAACTATTCGAGCTCCCGCGACATTAAGGACGCGGCTGCTGAATACAGAAGTCTGAACTGCGACACCATCGTTGTTCTCGGAGGCGGTGAAGAGATATTCTGTGCCAAGATGGTCTCCGCTGTAGCCATCAACAATATGAAAGATCCCGCCGAGGCCGAGGGCTACGGCAAGATCAAGAAGGATATCTCGGTGCTGTGCTGCGTAGGCATGGACAACTCCGCTGCGATCTCATCCAATATCGCTGAATTCCGTGACGAGAACACCGGCAGGTGGGTCACGGTTATCTCGGATTATCTCGTGCCGCAGATAGCTGTAATCGACACCAATATCGCGATGAGGACCGTCACTCAGGTATCGCTCTCATCCGCTTTCGACTCGCTCGCGATGGGATTCGAATGCTGCCTGTCGCCGGCTGTAAACTACAACCCGGCCTACAAGGCATGTGCGTTAAATGCGATAAGCCTCGTTACCGACAACCTGCTCGCTGTGAAGGCGAATCCCGATGACGGTTTCCTTCGTAAGAAGATCGCTGTCGCAGGTATATATGCAGGTATGGCTGTAAGGATGACGGGACTCGGGTATTCACATCTGACGACGCATCAGCTTAAGACTATGTTCGGTCCCGAACACGGTAAGTATTACTGCAGGATTCTTCAAAGATTCTTAAGAGAGAGCTTCGATTATGCGAAGCCCCGTCTCGCGATGATATACGACAGCCTCGTTAAGAATGAGGTCAGACCCGGTCACGCCGTTATGAAGGACTCCCCCGAGCCCCTGTATTCTGTTGATGAATCAGCTGCGGCTCTGCTCGATATGATGGACAGGCTTTATGAGGCAGCTGTCCCCGGAGATGCTCCTCTTCCTAAGATCCCGGCGAAAGAAGTCCGTTCCTTATGCGACACCATCAAGAGCCAGGCGGCGGAATACGGTCTTCTCAGGTTCGACGAATCACTGATAACAAGGATACTCGAGAGCTTATGATACCCGGGTATATCAAGAAGACGTTGAAGGTCCTCTCGGATGCAGGTTTTGAGAGCTATGTGGTCGGAGGCGCTGTGAGGGATACCTTAAGAGGCGTTCCCGTACACGATTATGATGTCACGACTTCGGCTCTGCCCGATCAGACAAAAGCCGCGATGGAGCAGGCGGGTTTTAAGACGATCATAGATTCTTCTGCCAGGTACGGCACGGTGGTATTTATCAATCCCGGAGTGCCTGAAGAGAAGATAGAGATAACCACATTCAGAAGCGATAACGGTTATTCCGACTGCCGGCACCCGGACAGTGTAAGATTCACGACGTCGGTCAAGGAAGATGCTGCAAGACGCGACTTCACCGTTAATGCTCTCTATATGGATGCGGAAGGCAACATAACAGATCCGAACGGCGGCGGAGAGGCTGACATAAAGGAAGGGATCATCCGTGCGGTAGGCGACCCGGTAAGAAGATTCGAAGAAGATGCTCTTCGTATACTAAGAGCCGTGAGGTTCGAGGCGCAGACCGGTTTTGTCATAGAAGAGAATACTGCGCGTGCCATGAAGGAGACGAAGGATCTTCTTAAGAATATTTCTGCCGAGAGGATCTTCTCCGAGTTTACAGGAATTGTGACTGCCGCTAACGGCCCCATGGCCATAAGGCATAATCTTGAGGTAATCTCCGTCATCATACCGGAGCTTCTCATACAGGACGGATTCGACCAGCTGTCCCGTTATCACGACAGGGATCTTCTTACCCATACTCTCGATGTTCTGGACGGAGTGCCCGTGGAACAGGATGGTAAGAAAGATACTGCCATAGCGATCGCGGCGCTTATTCACGATATCGGTAAGCCTGCGGTATTTACCATCGATGAGAACGGTGTGGGTCACATGAAGAAGCATTCCATCGCGGGTGTGAAGATAGCAGAGAGGATTGCTGATGAATTGAAGTTCTCCAATCAGCTTAAGCATGAGGTGACGGAACTGGTGCTTTATCATGACAGTTTCCCGGAGCCTGAGCGTAAAGCTGTTAAGGTGTTCGCATCGATATTCGGATTCGATCTTCTCGAGAAGCTGTTCGTTCTTCAGAGGGCAGACATAGCAGCACACTCTCCGCTCGGTCTCGGAAGAATGGAACTTCTTGGCAAGATTATAGAGGTGTATAAGCAGATCAGGGAGGAGGATCCCTGCATGAGCATACGCCAGCTGGCAATCTCCGGGGGCGATCTTATGGAGATGGGCTACCCCGAAGGACCGATGATTGGTGCGATTCTTAAGGATGTGCTCGAGCAGGTGATGCTGGAGACACTTCCTAATGAGCGCGAAGACATAGTCCGCTATGTCACAGGGGAGTATTTGTTGTAAATAAGGAGATTTTATGAACTCTTTGTGAATATAGGGGTTTATTTTTTCATAATCCCGTTATATAATGACGATGTAGAGTTATACCTTTTACTTGGAGAGGCTGTTTGTTATGAAGAAGATTACTAAGGTAAATAAGGGCGGATTTACACTCCTCGAGCTCATGCTCGTTATCGCTATCCTCGTTATTCTCGCAGGATTGTCATTCATTTCTGTTACGGATGCATTGAACCGTCACAGAGCTACACAGGCCAGAGAAGAGTCTAAGTTTATGACTCAGGTTCAGTCACAGGCTGACCATGTAAGACACAGCATGCTTTCAGGTACACCCCGCTACTCTGCAGGAACCTGATCTTAGTAGTCTTAAGAATATGAATTTAAGAACCGCGGCAGGACCGCGGTTCTTTTTTATGCTTCGTACATTCTTGCTTTAAGCAGTGCCGCAGTGGCATCGGATACAGGGTTATCGAGGACTTTGTCCGTGTCGCCTGATTCGACGATCCTGCCCTTATCCATAACGATTACCTTCGAACACATCGCCTTGATAACCCGCAGGTTATGAGACACGATGAGCATTGTTGTTCCGTGCTTCGTGTTGATATCCGACAGCAGCTTGATCACCGACGCCTGAGATGATGCGTCGAGTGCCGAGAACGGCTCGTCTGCGATTATTACTGAAGGGTCCTGAACAAGACACATCGCGATCGCGGCCTTCTGCCTCTGGCCTCCCGACATCTGGTGAGGGAAACGCGTGAGATGCTTTCCGGACAGACCTACGTCCTCGAGTACCTTCAGGAAATGATTCTTCTTCTCGTCAGCACTCATCTTGATCCCGGCCGCCATAAGGGCCTCGTCCAGATGCCAGCGGACAGTGTGAGCCGGGTTAAGGCTCGATACCGGATCCTGGAATACCGCGGCTATCTTGCCGCTTCTGTGAATGCTTCCTGATTCGGGTTTAAGCAGACCGAGAATGGTCTTAACGAGCGTGGTCTTGCCGCATCCCGAAGAACCGATAAGTCCTACGCTCTCGCCCTTTCTGATATCGAAGCTTACATCCGAGATAACGAGTGGAGTCTTGCTTCTTCTGAAATATGAATACTGATATCCTGCGCAGATGTCTTCGGCGCTTAATACGACGGGTGCACCTTCTTCCGCCTTGCCCTGTGTGATTCCGAGGCTCTTCGGATCGAGTCTCGACTTAAGAAGAAGCTCTGCCGTGAAGGCTGACTTCGGCTGCCCCATGATGTCCCATGAAGTGTCGGAATCTATGATGGTTCCTTCCTTCATTACCATTACGCGGTCGCAGAAATTACGTACCGCATTCAGATTATGCGATATAAACAGTATCGATATTCCCATCTCCTGACACATCTCATGCAGCAGCTGCATTATCGACATAGAAGTTACGGTGTCGAGTGAAGACGTGGGCTCGTCTGCGATAAGAAGGCTCGGGTTCATGAGAGCTGCTCCCGCTATGAGAACGCGCTGCCTCTGACCTCCCGACAGGCGGTGGGGATAGCGTTTCGCTGTCTCTTCAGGGTCATCGAAGCCTACGGTCTTAAGCATTCTCAAGATGCGCTCGCGTCCCTCTTCCTTGTCGCCGCTTCGAAGCCTGATGATCTCGCTTAAGTTCGACTCTACGGTCTGAAGCGGGTCGAGTGCGGAGGAAGGGTCCTGGAATATTACACCGATCTTCTCGCCCAGGAGCAGACGCCGCTGCTTAGGGCTCTTCTTAACGAGGTCCTCCCCCTCGAAAATGATCTCACCCGAATCCACGTGCGCGAAGTCCGACAGCAGACCGGAAACCGCGAGTGCCGTCATAGTCTTGCCTGAGCCTGAGTCGCCGATAAGGCCGAGAATTTCGCCTGATCTTACATTGAATGTGAGGTCGTTAAGGATCCTTACGGGAGCGCTGCTGCCGTTGCTTAAGGAAAGACACAGGTTATTGACTTCGAGGATGTGACCTTTATAACTCATTTGCTGCCTCCCTTAACGGAAGTGCGTACCCACTCGGAGATGAAGTACAGTCCGAGTATGTAGAACACGAGCATGAGTGTAGGGAATATGATGAGCCAGGGCGCGGCTACCATGTAGCTTTGAGCGTCGGCAAGCATCTTTCCGTAGGAAGCGGCAGGCGGCTGTACGCCGAGTCCTAAGTAACTCATTCCGGACTCGAATAATGTCATGTTGGCAAGGCCGATGATGACAGCAGGCAGGACCTGCGACATGAGGTTAGGGAGGATATGCACGAGCATGATCCTTACGGGATGAACTCCCATTACCTTCGCCTGAAGTATGTAGTCTCTGCCAAGAAGCTCCATGGTGCTCGTACGGTAAACTCTCGCGAAAGTAGGTGCGAACACAAGTCCGAGAGCCCATATGACGTTGCCGAGCGACGGGCCGAATACTGCTACTGCCACGAGTGCGAGCAGAATTCCCGGGAAGCACATGATGCCGTTGGAGAAGATCATGACGACCTTATCCACGATACCGCCGTTGTAGCCCGCGATTAGGCCGGCGACGGTTCCGATGGCAAGTGCGAAGAATACACCTGCGAATGAGACGAGAAGCGTGTAACGCGCGGCGGCAAGGCACCTCGAGAATACGTCTCTTCCGAGATTGTCGGTTCCGAAGATGTGCTCGGCGCAGGGTGCGAGAAGCTTGCTTGATGCGTCTGTCTGATTGATGCCGTAGGGCGTCCAGAACAGACCTAATATGAAGAATCCGATTACGACCGCGAGCATTATTCCGCCTGTATATAGATATCTGCGGGAAGCATTATATGAAGTCATGATGCCCTCCCGTCTCTGATTCTCGGGTCGATTACCGCGGAGATAACGTCAGCGAGGAAATACAGTATTACTGTCATCATGGCAAGGTAGAACACGATGCCTGAAAGCAGCGGGAAGTCTCTTCTGGAGATCGCTGCGAGCAGAAGACGGCCGAGTCCCGGCAGATTAAATACCTGCTCCACGATGAGCGAACCGCCCATGATATCCGAGAGTACGAGCGAGATTACCGTGATAGACGATACTGCCGAATTCGGAATGATGTGCTTTATCAAGATGCTTAAGTCGGACAGACCGTGACTCTTGGCCGTTCTTACGAAGTCTCCCTGAGAGAACTCGATCATGGAAGCTCTTAAGAACTTGAATGTCATCGCTATCTTGGGAAGAGCGATGCAAAGCGACGGCAGAAGCAGGCTTACGACATAAGCCCCGAAGTTGTCGGACGGGGCCGTGTACCGTCCCGCCGTGAATATGTGAAGCACCTTGGAGAAAAACAGTATAAGCACCATCGACAGCGCGAAAGGCGGGATCGCGAACAGTATGTGTCCTGCCGTGGACAGCGATTTGTCTTTGATGCTTCCGGGATTTCTGCTGCAGATGGCAGCCATCGGGAATGAGACGGCGACGACGAAGACCAGCGCGATAAGGCTCATGCCGAGCGTGACGGGAAGTCTGGAAGCGATGAGATCACCTACGGGACTTCCGAACGATAATGATTTTCCGAAGTCGCCTCTGAAGGCATTGCCGAGCCAGTCTACATAGCGTTCTGCGAGGGGCACGTTCAGCCCGAGTTCTTCACGCAGAGCCTCTACCTGTTCCTCGGAGGCTTCGGGGCCGAGCATTACTCTGGCCGTATCTCCGGGGATGATGGCGAATGCCGAGAAAGTTAAAAATGACACAAGCAACGCGGTGAGCAGGAACTCACATAATCTGATGAGTGCCGATCTTACCGCGCTGCCCATGTCTTAAAGGCTTAATTTGCAGAAGCCAGACGGACTGTGGACATATCCTGGATATACATAGGATAGATCGCATAGCCTGTCAGGCGGCGGTTAACGGCGCAGATGTTGGACGGATCCTGAACATATACGGACGCCGCATCTTCCGTTATATAACCGAGAAGCTCCCTGTACATGGAGATTCTCTCGTTCTCATCGATAGTGAGAGGGAGGTTCTCGATAATCTCGTCAACTGCGGGATTGCTGTAGTTGATGAGGTTGCCGTCGTTGTCAGATGCATATCTGCTGATTACGTCATAAGGAGCGTAATTGCTTGTGAGGCATATAACAGTTGCCTGATAGTCTCTCTGTGAATATACGCGGTCGAGCCATGTAGCCCAGTCAACCTGCTCGATGGAAGCGTTGACGCCGATAGCGGAGAGCTGGTCAGCGAGAGCTACGGCTGTGTTAACGTGAACGAGGTAGTTCGAAGGAACAGTGATAGTCATGTCGAAGCCGTCCTCGTAGCCTGCCTCAGCAAGAAGCTCGAGAGCTCTGTCGATATCCTGATCGTAAGTTCCGTCGAGACTTGTGTCGTAAGCCTCTCCCATAACAGGACTCATTGCAGTTGTGAGGGGTTCGCCTGCGCCATCCATTGTAAGAGCGATGATCTCGTTTCTGTCTACGGCGTAGTTAAGAGCCTGTCTTACTCTTACGTCATCGAAAGGCGCGGCTGTGTTATTGAGGAACAGAGCCTGTACCATGTTGGAGCCGAGGCTTAATATATCAAAAGTGTTAGTGTCGAGCTGGGATGCTCTGTCTGTCGTGAGGTAAGGGAAGATGTCGATGGCTCCGCCCTGAAGCTCGAGAAGACCTGCATCCATGTCAGCGCATACCTTGAAAGTAACCTTGTCGAGGTAGGGAAGCTCGGGGTTCCAGTAGTTCTCGTTTCTTGTGAGAACGATTCCGATTCCGGGCTCATAGCTGTCGAAAACAAAAGGTCCCGTTCCGATTCTTGTGTCACCTATAGTGTCACCGGAGTCCTCGGGGATGATGGCTGCGGTGAAGTTAGGGAGCATTTCGCTGTTGGGTGTGCTGAGAGTAACAGTAACTGTGTTGTCACCATTGTCTGTGATGCTCTCGATAGAAGAAAGCTCGGGCAAAAGCTCGGAAGCTCTCTGGAGTGAATATACGACGTCGCCAGTGTCGAGCTCGGAGCCGTCGTGGAAAGTAACGCCTTCCCTGATAGTGAAAGTGTACTCGGATGCGTCGTCGGAGATAACTACGTCAGTAGCTAGACAGGGGTTAAGTGTGCCTGTGCTGTCGTACTTGAACAGACCTTCGTATACGTTAAAGATGATCTCCTTGTCTCCGGCTGCAACGACCGTGTGAGGGTCGAAGATCATGGGTTCCTGAGTGATACCTACTACAGCCTCTCCGCCGTAAACGGCATCGCCGTCAGTTGTGTTGCCTTCTTTTGAACATGCGGCAGCAGAAAATGAAAGTGCGAGAGTGAGTACTCCGGCAAGAATCTTTTTCAAATTTCCGTTATGCATTTGTCGTGCCCCCTGTTTCGTTTATAACTTCTGAAATATTGAAGGTATCATAATGCATTTGCTTTGATTTTTCGATAATCAAAGTACCAAAATATACCAATTTAACAAATAAAGTCATAAAGAAGTAATTATTTTATGGCATTTGGTGTATAATAATCTCACGTTTTACTGATAAGGAGCTATATACCAACATGAAGAAATGTCCTGTTTGCGGAGTAATGATGGGCGATAATGTCGCTCGCTGCTCCATGTGCAAGTATGATTTTCAGAAAGCGTCAGGCGGAGATGCCAGTGCCGTAATGGCTGAGGCTCAGAGGGTAATGGATAAGAGGGAAGAAGAGAACCTCGCCAGAACCGAAGCCAGAAGATCAGAAGAAGAGAAGAGACTTGC
>CAMNNN010000043.1 GCA_946545505.1 uncultured Clostridia bacterium | reverse complement strand
CTACTTTCTCCAATACACTAATAGAATCCGCCAGACCGCTCTTTACTTCTCTGGGAAGATCGATCTGTGTAAAGTCTCCGCACACACATGCCTTACAGTTAAGTCCGAGTCTTGTCAGGAACATCTTCATCTGTTCGCATGTCGTATTCTGTGCCTCATCAAGAAGAACGAAAGCATCATCAAGATTACGGCCTCTCATGAAAGCGAGCGGCGAGACTTCGATAAGTCCCTTCTCATAATATCTCTCGAAAAGCTCTGCTCCAAGCAACACTTCAAGTGCATCGTATATAGGACGCATATAAGGATTTACTTTCTCCTGTATGTCGCCAGGCAGGAAGCCTAACTTCTCTCCTGCTTCCACAGCAGGTCTCGTAAGTATGATCCTGGACACCTCATGTGACCTGAAAGCCTTTACAGCCATAGCAACACCGAGGAAAGTCTTACCGGATCCCGCAGGGCCCGAACAGATGACCAGCTCGGACTTGTTTATGGCATCTACATAATACTTCTGTCCGTAAGTCTTAGGCTTAATCTGACGGCCTGAAGGCGTCGTATAAATAATCTCGAAATCAGAGGTAAGGAACTCATCAATTGCAGCCAAAGCTCTGTTAACGGAAGAGATATCATCAGCCTCTATATTGACAGAAGTCTCGGAGAACTGGACGGTACAACCATAGAACGCGGCTATATCATTGACATAACCGTTTACTTTGCCGTCTTTGAAGATGTCATTCTCATAAAGACTGTTCATACGCACATTTTACCATATTAAAGGGGTGTAAGACCTTCAAGCAGTTTCCTGTAGTAAGCGGGGAGTTCAGTCTCGAA
Organism: uncultured Clostridia bacterium; assembly: GCA_946545505.1. Taxonomy (GTDB): domain Bacteria; phylum Bacillota; class Clostridia; order Saccharofermentanales; family Saccharofermentanaceae; genus Saccharofermentans. Next base: position 8,649 of record CAMNNN010000043.1, on the reverse strand, counting down.
GTAAAGCTCCTCTCCCGTTCTCGGATGGATGAATCTTATAGACTTGCTGTGTAGGCACTGGCCCTCGAGTCCGTACGCATTTCTTTTCGCTGCGTAAAGAGGATCACCGAATACAGGGTGCCCGATGTAAGTCATGTGTGCTCTGATCTGGTGAGTTCTTCCCGTCTCCAGCCTGACCGTGAGGTCCGTGCCCTCCCTATACCTGCCGACAACCTCGAAATGCGTTATCGAGGGCTTGCCGTCCTCGACAACTGTCATCTTTCTTCTGTCCTTGGAAGACCTTCCGATAGGGGCATCGATAGTGCCGCAGTCTTCGGAGATAACTCCATAGACCACAGTTCTGTACGTTCTCTCTATCTCGTGTCTGCTTAACATATCCGAGATAGCGATATGCATCTCGTTATTCTTAACGGCCATCATGACGCCTGACGTATCCTTATCAATGCGGTGAACGATGCCGGGCCTTATAACGCCGTTTATATCAGAAAGATTACCTTCACAGTGCGAGAGCAAAGCATTAACGAGAGTCTGATCATGGTGACCTGCACCGGGATGAACAACCATCCCCTGAGGCTTATTGATAATGATCAAATCGTCATCTTCATAGAGAATATCAAGAGGAATATCCTGAGCGATTGTCTCGTCAGACTGAGGCTCAGGGATATCGACTGTTATCTCATCCCCGGGCGTAAGCTTGAAACCGGCCTTAGTGATTACCTTGCCGTTTACAGTAACCTTACCGTCAGAGATAAGACCGGTAAAATACGATCTCGTATATTCTTCGATATTAGAGCTTATGAAGACATCAAGTCTTCCCGGTTCCTCAGCCCTAAGTGTCTTAATTCCGCTTACCATACTTTCTCCGCTCTCTTAGGAAGGAAAATCATTACCGCAATAAGAATGAACGTACCCACAACTGCGCATATATCGGCGATATTAAATATCGGGAAAGTATATGCACCGAAATCAAATCTTATAAAGTCCACTACAAAGTGAAGTCTGTATCTGTCGATAAGATTGCCTACGGCCCCCGAGAACAGGAGCATCAGAGATCCTGCTACAAGATACTCTTCAACGCGGATGGATTTGATCAGGAAATACAGTACGATCAAAGCAAGCAGTGTGGAGAATCCTGTGAGCACGTAGATACCCCATGCTTTATCAGCAAGGAATGAGAATGCGCTTCCGGTATTCTTCGTATAATAAAACGAGAAGAAGTCCTTGATAAATGACTGTCCGCCGCCGACTTCATAAGTTCTCATAATGAATGCCTTGGTAACCTGATCGAGTGCGATCAGACAAACCGTCAGCAATGAGAATAATATTGCCATAACCGTCTTACGGTCTTTATTCATATTCGGTAAATCTCCTGATACTTGTACACTTTCCGTCAATGTCAATATCGGCTATAACGCCGTTGATCATGGCGGGTCCCTGCGCAGGCTCATACCTGGCCGGAAGTTTATCCTTAAGACGCTTGATCGATATGCCGATATCCATTCCGAGAACTGAATCAACCGCACCCGTCATACCTGCATCAGTAATGTAACCGGTTCCGCCGTCAAGTACCCTGCAGTCGCTTGTCTGCACATGAGTATGTGTTCCGACAACAGCAGATACGCGTCCGGCAAGATAGTATCCGAGGGCGCATTTCTCGCTTGTTGTCTCACTGTGGAAATCAACGAGTATAGACTTGATACCCATACCGTTAATTCTCTCTATAAGCTCATCGGCGGCTTCAAAGGGATTGTTGCCTACAGGCTGCATATTCACCTGTCCCAGAAGATTAATGACCGCAATCTTCTGACCGTTCTTTTCCACAGTAACTATATCGTTACCCGGCCAGGATTTACTGACATTGGAAGGCTTAACTACATAGTCGATCTTATCGATCTTGCTTTCGAATTCATAATTAGAAAAAGCGTGATTACCGAGAGTTATTACGTCAGCACCTGCCGTCTTAAGATCCGCACAGATCTTCTCTGAGCAACCTAAGCCGTGAGTACTGTTCTCGGCATTGATAACACACACATCTATCCCGTTAGAAGATAAAAAGCCGGGAAGGACGGCCATCAAGGCCCTCCTCCCCGAACTTCCTACTACATCACCTATGAAACAGAGTCTCAAAACTCGATTCTTCTTCCCTTACGATCGGAACCGTCGTCGTTGTCTTCAGAAGCGTGATCGTTTCTTCTGTTTCTGTTGCCGTTAAAGCCGCCGTTTCTTCTCTCTCTCTGAGGACGACCTTCACGTCTTCTGGGCTCTTCCTCAACATAACCCTCAGGCTTGGGGAGGCAGTCACGGATGGAAAGATTGAGTCTTCCCTGGCTGTCGATCTCAATGAGCTTAACGTGAACCTGATCACCCTCATGGAGAACATCCTCAACCTTCTCTACACGGTTCCAAGCCATCTTGGAAATGTGTACGAGGCCTTCCTTACCGGGGAGGAACTCAACAAATGCACCGAAGTCCATAAGTCTTGTAACTACACCGTCAAACTCCTCGCCTACCTCAGGATCGGAGATGATACCGTTGATGATCTTCTGAGCCTTGTCAGCAGCTTCCATATCAGGTGTGGAGATATAAAGCTTACCGTCATCCTCGATGTTGATGTCAGCACCTGTGTCAGCGATGATCTTGTTGATAACCTTTCCGCCGGAACCGATAACCTCACGGATCTTATCAACAGGGATCTGCATGGAGATGATTCTCGGAGCGTACTTGGAAAGCTCTGCACGGGGTGCAGGAATGCAAGGAAGAATTACATCGTTGATGATCTGAAGTCTTCCCTTACGAGTCATAGCGAAAGCCTCTCTGATGATATCGAGAGAAAGACCCTCAACCTTGATATCAACCTGGATGGAAGTGATACCTTCTGTTGTACCTGCTACCTTAAAGTCCATATCACCGAAGAAGTCCTCGATGCCCTGGATATCCATAAATACGAGGAAGTCATTATCATTCTCTTCGTTAACGATAAGACCGGAAGAGATACCTGCAACAGGTCTCTTGATAGGAACACCTGCAGCCATGAGTGAAAGTGTGGAACCGCATACAGAACCCTGTGATGTGGAACCGTTACTCATTGTTACCTCAGATACAGTTCTGATCGCATAAGGGAACTCCTCTTCAGAAGGAAGAACAGGAATGAGGGATCTCTCAGCGAGAGCTCCGTGACCGATCTCTCTTCTTCCGGGAGATCTTGAAGGCTTAGCCTCACCAGTGGAGTAACCCGGCATGTTGTAGTGATGGATATATCTCTTAGTTGTCTGCTCGTCGATACCCTCAATCTTCTGAGCATCAGCAAGAGGAGCAAGAGTACAAATATTGATAACCTGTGTCTGGCCTCTCTGGAAATAAGCAGAACCGTGTACTCTAGGTATAACATCAACAGCAGCGGACAGAGGACGGATCTCATCCAAAGCTCTTCCGTCAACTCTCTTGTGCTCACGGAACAGATAGTCTCTTACGACCTTCTTCTCAAGCTTATAGACTGCATCGGCTGCCCATGAAGAAAGACCTTCTTCCTTCTCCTCAAGCATTGCCGCGATCTCCTCCTGAAGAGCCTCAACCTTAGCATCTCTGACTTCCTTGTCTACTGCAAGAACAGCCTCGCGCATCTTATCCCATGCGAATTCCTTAACAGCGTGGAATACCTCTTCAGGTACATCAGCAGACTCGTATGTGAACTTAGGCTTGCCGATCTCAGCTACGATGGAATTGATGAACTCACAGATCTTCTTGATCTCCTCGTGACCTTCGGCAATGGCATTGAGCATTACGTCATCAGGCACTTCGTTAGCGCCGGCCTCTACCATGCAGATCTTTGTGAGAGTACCTGCCAAAGTAACATACATCTGGCTCTTCTCTCTCTGCTCAAGTGTAGGGTTGATGATCGTCTTGCCGTCGATCAAACCGAGAACTACGCCGCCGATAGGACCCTTCCACGGGATATCGGAGATAGCAAGTGCAATGGAAGTACCGATCATAGCAGCGATCTCGGGTGAACAGTCGGGATCAACAGACATTACGAGGTTGTTGACGGATACGTCATTTCTCAAGTCCTTGGGGAACAAAGGACGGATAGGTCTGTCGATAACACGTGATGTAAGGATAGCCTTCTCACCGGGTCTTCCCTCTCTCTTAAGGAAACCGCCGGGGATCTTGCCTACAGCATACATTTTCTCCTCGAAGTCTACAGAGAGAGGGAAAAAGTCGATACCCTCTCTGGGCTGCTTGCTTGCTGTTGCTGTCGACAATACGGTTGTGTCACCGTATGAGACCAAAGCTGCGCCGTTAGCGAACTGACCGATAAGACCTGTCTTAACAGTGAATTCTCTGCCGGCAATTGTCGTCTTGAAAATCTTCTCCATTGAAGATTCCTCCTTGATAATAGATTTTTATTCGTTAGGAGGTAGTTCGTAGACTCGCGCCCCGACGAGACGTTCGGACCGTCAGTCTACACACTACTCTCCAACAAAAAAACACGGCCTGTAAATCAGACCGTGTCCATTATATATAAATATAAGAGTTTAGTCCACCCAGTCGACGGTAACTTCTTTTACTTCCTGTACGCCGTCTCTCTTCTTAAGGAAACCGGGAGCGACCTGAGGGAATAAAGCACACAGCAGTACATCCTCTTCAGACTTCGCGATATCCTTTACGCTTTCACGCAGTAAATCCATCTCGTTGCTCAGAAGATCCGCAGGTCTGCATGTGATGGGAGCCTCGTCTCCGATAGCAAGCTTTCTTATTGCCTCATTAACTTCACCGGGGAGCTTACCGTAATCTCCGTGAAGGAGCATCTTGGATTCCTTCGTAAAGCTCTTATAGCGTCCCATGAGAACATTAAGTACCGCCTGTGATCCGACAATCTGAGATGTCGGTGTTACAAGAGGAGGGTAACCAAAGTCCTTACGTACGACGGGAACCTCGGCGAGGACTTCCTCATACTTATCTTCTGCTCCCGCCTGCTTAAGCTGTGAAAGAAGGTTGGAAAGCATACCTCCGGGGACCTGATACAGCAAAGTATTCGGGTCTGTTCTTAATACCTTGGGATTAAGAATTCCCTCATCCTGCATCTTTTGTGCAACACCCTTGAAATGAGCAGCAGCAGTTGCAAGTGACTTAAGATCGAGTCCGGTATCTCTCGGTGTATCCTTAAACGCAGCTACAAGCGACTCTGTGCAGGGCTGTGAAGTTCCTCCTGCAAGAGGGCTTAAAGCACAGTCTATAATATCCACTCCGGCAAGTGCTGCCGCATAGTAGATCATTGAACCTGTTCCGGTCGTATTATGCGTATGAAGATGAATCGGAAGACTGACATTCTCCTTAAGTTTGCTTACAAGAGAATATGCCTGCTCGGGAAGCAGCAGGTTAGCCATATCCTTGATACAGATTACGTCTGCACCCATCTGCTCAAGAGTTATCGCCTGCTTAACAAAATACTCCTCATTGTGAACAGGACTGGTCGTATAAGAAAGTGCAGCTTCAACTGTACCGCCGTACTTCTTGACGCACTTCATGGGCATCTCCATATTACGAACGTCATTAAGTGCATCGAATATTCTTACCACATCAATACCGTTCTCGACTGACTTTCTGCAGAAGCTGTCTACAACATCATCTGCATAGTGTCTGTAACCCAGAAGGTTCTGCGCACGAAGAAGCATCTGAAGCTTTGTCTTAGGCATAGCCTTGCGAAGGATTCGAAGTCTCTCCCACGGATCTTCATTAAGGAATCTCATGCACGCATCGAAAGTGGCGCCGCCCCAGCACTCGATAGACCAGTATCCCATGTTATCGAGGATCTCGCACGCGGGCAGCATATCCTCAAGCTTCATTCTGGTGGCAGCCTGAGACTGGTGTGCATCACGAAGAATGGTATCGGTTATCCATAGTTTCTTGGAAGGCATCTGCGGCATCTTACTCTACCTCGAAGAGCGCTTCGCCCTTAGCAACAGCCTGCTTTTCGGAAACGAAAAGCTTCTTTACGACACCGTCCTTGGGAGCAGTGATGTCATTTTCCATCTTCATTGCCTCAAGGATAACAACACTGTCTCCGGCCTTGACCTGATCTCCTTCCTTAACGTTAACCTTAAGGATAGTTCCGGGCATGGGGCTGACTGTGGCACCGGCAGGAGCCGCGGAAGGTGCAGGCTTGGATGCTGCAGCCGGTGCGGAAGCGGGCTTGGAAACCTTGGCAGGAGCCTTGGAGACAGGAGCACTGCCGTCCATAAGCTCTACGTCCATCTCATATTCTTTGCCGTTGATAGTGATCTTGTACTTACTCATTTTTACTCTCCCAACTGATACTTAACGTAGTTGATATTGTTATCTTCAATGTACTTGGCGAGGCCTGATTTACGGGCTTCACGGAAGTTGCTGATACGAAGGCTCTTAACATCTGTTCCGAGTTCCTCCGCTATGCAGGCAGCAGCCATGGCAACTATCATTTCTTTTGATAATTCTTCTGACATGACTTACCTCCTTAAAGCGGGATATTGCCGTGCTTCTTATACGGCATCAAAGGCTCATCCTTGTTCTCAAGGAGTTCAAGTGCCGATGCAATCTTCGATCTTGTTTCCTCAGGTCTGATAACCGCGTCTACATACCCACGCTCAGCAGCAACATAAGGATTCATGAACTTGTCGTTATATTCATCGATAAGCTCTGTTCTCTTCGCATCCTTATCTTCCGCAGCCTCGATAGCTTTACGTCCGATAATTGAAACTGCACCGGATGCACCCATAACGGCGATCTCAGCGATAGGCCATGCATAAACAATGTCAGCTGCAAGGCCCTTGGAATTCATGGCGATGTATGCACCGCCGTAAGCCTTACGCATGATGACAGAGATCTTCGGGACAGTAGCCTCGGAGTAAGCATAAAGCATTTTCGCGCCGTGTCTGATGATGCCGCCGTGTTCCTGAGCTCTGCCGGGCATAAAAGCAGGAACGTCGATAAGAGTTACAAGCGGGATATTGAAGCAGTCGCAGAAACGGATGAATCTTGCTGCCTTATCGGAGCTGTCAATCTCAAGTGAACCTGCGATGTAATTGCTCTGGTTAGCTACGATACCAACAGTCTTGCCGTCGATTCTCGCGAAGCCAACTACGATATTCATGGCAAAGTCCTTCTGAACCTCCATGAAAGATCCGAGGTCTACGATGGAAGAGATAACATCCTTAACATCGTAAGGAGCTCTGGAATCGGAAGGAACGATATCGGCAAGGCTGGCCGACTCGTCAACAGATTCACCTGGAACCTCCATCGAATAATCGTCATTGTTCTGAGGCAGATAGCCTATAAGTCTTCTTACGCCGTTAAGGCAGTCGAGGTCGTCATCATACACGAAATGAGCTACACCCGATGTACCCGCATGAACCTCGGCACCGCCTAAGTCCTTGGCAGATATCTCTTCGCCTGTTACGGACTTAACTACTGCAGGTCCTGTGATATACATCTGAGAGGACTCACGTGTCATGAAGATATAGTCGCAGATAGCGGGAGAATAGCATGCTCCGCCTGCACAAGGGCCCATGATAACTGATATCTGAGGTATAACGCCGGATGCCATGGTATTTCTGTAGAAGATATCACCATATCCGGACAAAGAATCGATTCCTTCCTCTATTCTTGCTCCGCCGGAGTCATTGATCGAGATAAAAGGAACTTTCAGCTTCATGGCAAGGTCCATAGCCTTAACGATCTTCTGGGCATGTACCTCTCCGAGAGAGCCGCCGTTTACCGTAAAGTCCTGGCTTGATGCGACTGCAGTTCTGCCGTGAATCTTACCGTAACCCGTGATAACGCCGTCACCCGGAAGTCTCTTCTTATCCATTCCGAAATCAGTTGCTCTTGAAGTCATCATGTCGTTGATCTCAACGAAAGTGTCATCGTCAAACAGAGCTTCCATTCTCTCTCTGGCTGTAAGCTTACCGGAAGCATGCTGCTTGTCGATTCTTGCCTGGCCGCCTGCAGCCATAACAGCATCTCTTCTGGTATCAAGCCTTTCTAATGATCTGGTCCATTTCTCGTCCATAATATAATTCCTTTGATTATCAAAGTATTTCCGTGTTTTATTATTACATAGTTAAATTTAAATGCAAGTGCCATGTGTTAAAATCAAGTTATGATGACATTTGAAGTGCTTGAACAATATCGAAATTACATGATAGCCGTACTTGGCAGGTCTGAACTCACCGTCAAGGAATATACATATGACATCGTTAATTTCTTCAGGTTTTGGAAGCGCGACAGAGGCCTGGTTCCCAAGGACACTCCCCTCGATGAGATTGATATCTCGGATATCACAGTTAAAGAGATCAACAAAGTACGTTCTGACGATCTGCTGGTATTTCTTATCTTCCTCGGCCGAGAGAAAAAACAGTCAAATGCCACTAGAGCCAGACATATCGCTTCCCTTAAGAGTTTCTTCAAGTTCTGTCACTCCAAGAAGCATCTTATAGACGAGAATCCGGCTTATGACATCGAGACACCTAAGATTGGCAAGAGACTACCCAAGTATCTGACACTTGATCAGAGTCAGAATCTTCTTAAGGCCGCATATGAATCACCTTCTGAATTCAATGAACGTGATTACTGTATGCTCACCTTATTCCTTAACTGCGGACTTCGACTTGCTGA
>CAMNNN010000042.1 GCA_946545505.1 uncultured Clostridia bacterium | reverse complement strand
GGAGCTTAAATCACCGGACAAAAAGTTTAACATTGTTATAGGAAACAGCTATAAAACATACATTGAAGACATCGGTAAGGGCCTCGGCTTCCCCGTCAAAGAGGAAGCTTCAGAGGATACCGGTAACGTTAAGCTTCAGGCTGCTCTTCAAAGCGGAAAATAATATCTTCAGCCACATCCTGAACAGCATTCTGACAGAATACATAGTAGGCGGAATCATGATCGCCCACTAAGAATGCTATCTGCGTAAATTCGGGATAATCGGAATACAGAGCCAGAACTCCGTAAGCTTCACAGTCACGTCCGTTCATCTCGAACGGAATGGTATATACATTCGTATAACCGCCGTCTTCATGGTGATAGCCGTCAAATCTGTCGATAACGCTGCTGGCCTCCTCCTGCAAAGACGAATTCATGAAGTTGTAAGGCCCCATATAAACGACATATATCTCCCCCACATCATCATCAGTCGCAGCGAAAAGAGGTATTCTCTCATCACCCTCACTGCCGAAGGTCTCAAAGAATCTGTCCGAATCATCAACAAGAGTATATGAGTCAGGAAGAGTAAATCTTATGTTGGTTCCGGGCAGCACGCATGTGTTGTCCTCTTCGAACGAGAACTTATCGAAGTCATCAAATGTAGCTACCGATCTTTCCGGCGGAGTAGTTTCCTCGGTCGGCTCAGTCGCATTAGGATCATATACGGTAAATGTAAAACCCTGTGTGGCAGTGGTGGTCAGTGTAAGCGAACCAGTCTCGACGGGTTCATCAGAAGATGCACATCCGCCGAGGATAAATGCCATTGTGAATACTGTAAAAAATGTCGTGATTTTCTTGTTCATAAAGTCATTATACTTTATCTCCGCATGATTTTTTAAAAGAATATAATAATTTTAGAATTCCAAAACAATTTAATTGTTTCAAAGGGAGGTGCTAGTTTGTCAGAGAAATACGATCTGATTGTTATCGGCGCCGGTAACGGTGGACTGATGACGGCTTGCCGTGCCTCAAGGATGGGACTTAAGACTCTCGTATTGGAGCGTCATAATCTCCCCGGCGGTGCTGCTACGAGTTTTGTCAGAGGAAGATTCGAATTTGATGCCTCTTTGCATGAGATTCCGGACTTCGGCCAGGGCGAGATGCGGGGCGAGCTCGGTAAGCTCTTTGACGAGCTCGGCATCAAAGTGGAAATGCTTCCCATTAAGGATGCCTTCAGGTATATCGTCGAGAAGAACGGAGAACGCTCCATAGACGTAACCTTCCCTCACGGCAAGGACAAGGTTATGGAGCTGATAAATGAGATCTGTCCCGAAGATGTGGAGAGCATGAACAAATTCTTCCAGGCTTACGAAGACATGGCGTCGGGACTTGATTACTGGGGCTCCACAAGAGGCAATCCCGATCCCGATGTGTTGAAGAATGAACACGCGAACTTCATGAGAATAATGACCATGTCCGCAGGAGAGTTTTTCCGCGCACTCGGCATGAGCCAGAAGCTCATCGATATCATGACGGCATACTGGCCTTATCAGGGCACCGATATCGACACCGTAGATGCTTCACGCTACCTGTTGATGGTATACGGCTATTTTGTTAATGGTGCGTACGTTCCCAAGATGAGATCACACCAGCTTTCCGCAGCCATAGTGGACCGTGCTGCCAAGCTCGGATGCAAGTTCCTTTTCGAGACGGAAGTAACAAAGCTTCTTACGAAGAACGGAGCCGTATGCGGAGTTCAGGTCGCTGACGGAAGAGTATTCGAGTGCACCGCAGTTGCCTCTAACGCTTTCCCCGAGGTTGTTTACGGAAAGCTCCTTGACGACAAGTCACTTGTACCCGGGTATGAGTACAAGAAGATCAATGCCAGGAAATACGGTTTCCGTGCTTTCAGTGTTTACCTCGGACTCGATGCTTCCCCGGAGGAGATCGGCATTAAGGATTACACGGTATTTATCAGTTCCACCAAGGACTCCAAGGTCATCTGTGATGCTTCGGCAGACAGGAAGATGAGCGAGTTCGCGGTTGATGTTTGCTGCCTTAATATTGCCAACCCCGGCTGCACCCCTGAAGGCACCACAATGTTGGTCATCACCATCTCCTACACAGAAGATGCATGGGCCGACGTCACTGAAGAGGACTATGTAAAGGTCAAAAGAGAGGTCGCAGATGAGATGATCACTCATGTCGAGGAGATCATGGGGTACAACCTCCGCGATCATATCGAAGAGATTGAGATCGCGAGTCCCGTTACGTTCGCCCGCTATATGGGTACTCCTCAGGGTTCGATATACGGCTATGCTTCAGAGAAGTGGGACGGTATGTCCTCGAGAACAATAGCTAACGGAGTGGAGAGAACTATCCCCGGATTGTTCTTCGTAGGAGGTCACGGCTCTTCCCTGTCAGGATACTTCCCCACATACACGGGCGGTAACAGAACGGGATTCCAGATCTTAGGTTATGTAATGTCAGGAGGCGGAAATTAATGGCTGATAAAGAATATCTCAAGGGCGTTTCCGCCGACAGTTTCTACGATCTCCTTCCGAAGCGCCAGGCGGTTATCAATCAGGCTTCGGACAAGGAGCCGCCTTATGACTTCAATGCCAATGTCCTCGCACGCAGCCTACACCCGAAGGTACAGCATGTTAAGGTCAGCGACATCAAAGAATTCAACGGGGCTAAGGTCTACACATTCGAGCCCGACACTTCCAAGGGAACGACAAAGCTCGCCTACTTCAGAGCGGGTCACTACATCTCCCTGAAGCTTAAGATCGGCGACTCGGTTCTCACGCGTCCCTATTCCCTTTGCTCTTCACCTAAGCTCGCCTTAAGCGGCAAGTATCAGATCATCGTTAAGAACATGAAGGACGGATTCGCATCCGAATATATCAACAGAGAGTTTAAGGTAGGAACCACGCTCGACATTTCCGAGCCTGCGGGGCTTTTCGAGTACGAGCCGCTCCGTGATGAAGGCACTGTCATAGGTCTTGCAGGAGGATCCGGTATCGCACCGTTCATGTCACTTGCTGCTGCGATAGCAGACGGCACCGAAGACTTTAAACTCACGCTGCTCTACGGAAGCAGGACCGAAGACGAGATCCTGTTTAAGGACGAGCTTAATGAATACGAGAAGACCGCAGGCGGCAAGATCAAGGTAGTTCATGTTCTCTCTGACGAGGAGAAGCCCGGATATGAGCACGGATTCATCTCTTCCGAACTGATAGCGAAGTATGCACCTGAATCCTATTCGGTATTCGTATGCGGCTCTCAGGGTATGTACGACTACGTTGAAGGCGAGTGCCAGAAACTCGGTCTTAAGAGAAAAGCCGTAAGATTCGATGCATACGGTCAGTACAGACTCACGAAGCGTGATGCGGAATTCACCGATGTGCATAAGGATAAGACTTATGAACTCACAGTCATCACGAACGACGGCATCGAGCGTAAGGTTCCTGCGAAGGCAGAAGAGCCTGTTCTGGTGGCTCTCGAGCGCGCAGGCATCGAGGCCCCGAGCAAGTGCCGTTCGGGCGAATGCGGCTTCTGCCGCTCCAAACTGGTTTCCGGCGAGGTCTACACACCCGGAAAGGTCGAACACAGAAGACAGTACGACAAGGAGACAGGATACATCCATCCCTGCTGTACTTTCCCTAAGTCCGACCTGAAGATACTCATCAATTATGAAGAACCAAGAATCGAAAGGAAGGTAAAAGACATGAAAAAGAAAGAACGCTTGATGGGGCTCGTTATGGCTATTATTATCTCCCTGGCCATGGGTGTACTGGTAGCTTATCTTATCCCCAAGATCAATCCCCAGGCCGGCGAAATGCAGCCCGCACCTATCCGCTATATCTCCAACATTCTTTTGTCGGTAACAGTCGGAATCATCGTGGCATTCGTTATTCCTCTGGGTAAGATTGGAAAGAACCTCGCAGCCAAGGCAGGCGCTAACCCTCCTTCCTTCAAGTTCACATTGATCAATTCGATTCCGCTTTCAGTAGGCAACACGATCATCGTCAGCCTGGTATGCAGCATCGTCGGCGTATTAATGGCACGTTCCCATGCACCCGCCGAAGCACTCGCTCAAATGCCTCCGTTCCCCGTTATGTGGCTCGGCAGCTGGGCTAAGCTTCTGCTTCCCACACTGATCGTATCCTATATTCTCGCCGTTGTTCTCTCACCTATCGTCTCACAGGCAATCGGAATGGCAGACGCCGGTGCGGAAGTCGGCAGAGCAGCATCCGGCAAGGACGACTGACAAAAGATAAATTCTACGCACACATAAAGGGCTGTCCATACCGGACAGCCTTTTTACTTTATTAATCACTCGATGTATCTGTTCATAAAAGAGAAAATAATCCTGTAAACAGTTTGAGAACAAATAAAAGAGCGGCCCTTCCGGACCGCTCCCTGCAGGATTATCGGAAACCTTATCAGCTTCTCTCGTTAAGAACAGTACTTACTCTGTCTGTGAGAACAGGTATGATCTGCTCCATAGTCTTCTGTCCCGCGAAGTAAGAAGGCATCTCTTCTCTGATAATGGAGTTGATGGAACCGTCATTAACATACATTCTTGAGATTCCTTCAACGAACTCCTCGAACTCGGGAATATCGGACTCTTCCATATGTGCAACGTTATAACCATACATAGTGAGCAATGCCTCGTCATACAGTCTGAGCATGAGGTCGAGCTCATAGTTAGTAGTATCTATGTACTCGTGTGCGACTGTATCGAAAGCATTACGGTTTACGGGAATATCGTAAACGGCGTAGATTTCCTGGCAGGAATCGCTCAGAAGCATAGATACAAATTCATAACATGCATCCTGATTATCAGTCTGTGCTGAGATGGCAACAGAGTTGATGTCGTAGATAACAGGTCCTCTTCCGTCATAAGAAGGAAGTCCGAGCAGAGCAAAGTCCTTACTTGTAACACTCTGGAAGTAGGAAGCAATGTTATCGATATATGCGATGGATGCTACGCTTGAATCTGTCTCATAATAACCCTCGTCGCCTGAATCGCCAAGGCTTAATTCATCTGTGATATTCTCAGCTGTAAAATCTGCAAGAGCTCTGAATTCATCAGTATCGAAGTTAACGACACCTTCCTCGATGAAGCTGTCATACATACAGTCAACGAGGTTTATAAAGATATCGATCTGATTACCGCTGAAAGGGCTCACGCCGTTGCAGGGGCCTTCAACAAAGTCTGCATACTGCTCGAAAGTAAATCCGTTCTGTCCTTCTTCAACATTATCCTGTGATGTGGCAATACCGACTACGGAGAAAGCAAGAGGAACCTGGTATAAAGCCTCGCCGTCCTTGCATGCATCGAAGATGTTTGTGTAATAACTGTCAGAACTATAGTTCTCCTCAATATAAGGAGCCAGGTCGAGCAGATAATCACTGCTGTTCATCATGGTAAGGGATGCCGCATTGATGATGATATCAGGACCCTCACCCGCCATAAGATCGATAGCGAGCTGGTTACTCAGATCAGCTGAAACACGGTCACGTGCAGCCTCATAATCATCTTCACTGCTGAACTCACTGTAATGATTATCAATGTTGTACTTCGAATCGAGCTTAATGAAGTAGTCCTCAGAAGAATCGTTGAACTCGCATACCGCATTACAGAGCGCATAAGGGAACGACTCAACTGAAGCAACGCTGATAATGGTCTTGCCTGCATTAGGGTTGGACTCAGCGCGCGTGAAAGTATAGATTCCGGCTCTCGAAGTAGTGGAAGTACCGGAGCCGACCTCAGGTATATTAGGTACACCCGTGAATACGAACTCGTCTTCCGTGATCCTTATGGGAGTGAAATTATTGACATCACTTCTGTTAACATTCGTATCATCAAACAGGAGCAACGGCTCAAGGGAGCTGTTATCAAAGTCAATGGCATAAACACCATCCTGATTGACAACCGCAGAACCGATACCCTCTATGGCAAAGATGTTAGATGCATCTCCGGGAAGCCAGGACATATCACCATCGATCTTCTCAACATTCATTGTTGTGAAATCAATCGTGAAGAACTTACTGGCTCCGGAATCAGTTGCACAGATAAGAGCTTTGTTATTGCCGATATCGATGATATTGGCAACGTCGAAGATAGTCTCATTCGGGAACAGTTCTCTCATGTCGATAACTGTCGTATTATTGTCGGAATCAGTAAGGATAAATACATAGGAATCTCCTTCATCAGAATAACACCAGAATTTTCTGATCTCGTAATCACCGACTGTTACAGTATCCTCTTCACTTGCCTCGGAAATAAGGTCACTTGCCTCTTCGGGAGTTGGGATAAGTTCGGGCTCACCGAGTTCACCGGACTCCATATCTACTGCAACACGGTAGTTCGTTGACTCATAGGTATCGCTGTCATATGAATCGATTTTTACATACCATGTACCACCCTGCTCAACGACACCGCTTAAGCTCGCATATTGGCCGAGTTCTGTAGTCTTGAGATAATCGGAAATACTTATGGTCTGAACTCTTGTTCCCTCATCATCATAAATGAACAAGGACTGCTCGACCATATCCTCATAATTACTCTCGATATCTTCCCCGCTTTCGATAAGCTTAACGGCATAAGCCGAGTAAACATAACCGAGGTCACACAAGCCTACAAAATCTATGTAGGCAAACTCGTATACCTCAGGATCAAAGGTCTCCTCGATCGATACGGTCTTAAGATCGTACCAGGGGTCGTCCGCCGAGATAACGTCTCCGCCGCCTCCGCGGGAACATGCCGTAAACATTGGGATCGCCACAGCCAAAGCAAGAGCGGAAGCGATTAATTTCTTAAAGGTTTTCATAAAATATCTTCCCTTCTTAATATTTGCAAGTTTGTATTATACAGTAAACCCCTGAGGCAATTTAGTGGCATTTTATTCAAATTAGTTCCATATTAGTTAACTGATTGTTCTTATTTTTGTTGATAATATATAGATTGGATAGCAATATTAATGAGGTCATACGATGATCAACGGCAGAAAACTTGTGGCGCTATGTACATCTCGAGTATATGAACCGCAGACACACGGATATATAGTCCGTCTTACTGAACTGCTTAAAGACGAAGGAATCTCACTGCTCATCTTCACGATCAATTCAGATATCTACTGGGAAGAAGACAGACAGGCAACCGAGAAGTATGTCTTTGATCTTATCCCCTACCGTTATATTGACGCCGTC
Source organism: uncultured Clostridia bacterium (assembly GCA_946545505.1). Classification (GTDB taxonomy): domain Bacteria; phylum Bacillota; class Clostridia; order Saccharofermentanales; family Saccharofermentanaceae; genus Saccharofermentans. The sequence continues at coordinate 2,338 of CAMNNN010000042.1, read as the reverse complement.
ATCATTATGGATGAGAAGATCAAGAGTCATAAGATTGCCGGCAAAGTTATCAGAAACGCCAAGGCCCACAATCTTCCTGTCGTAATTGCCGACGGTCATTATGAAGGCGCCTCATGCATAAGCTACGATTATGATAAGGGTTTTGAGACTGTCGTACGTCACGTTATCGAGGATCACGGTGTACGCCGTCCGCATATCATGGCCGGACACGTCGGCAACGAATTCTCAGACAGAAGAATCGCAGTTTTTAAGAGAGTCATTGAAGAGAATGGTATTCCTTTCGAGGACTCCATGGTCAGCCACGGCGATTTCTGGGCAGATCCCTGCCGCATCGCTACACAGGCGCTGATCGACAGGGGTGATATTCCGGAAGCTATCATATGCGCGAATGACATCATGGCTATCACGGTAACCGAGATGCTCATCAAATCCGGCTTCATGGTCCCTCAGGATGTTATAGTTACGGGATTCGACGGATATGATGAGATCTACTTCACTTCTCCGAAGATTACTACTGCCACATGCGACATAATCAGAATGGCGGATGTGTCGGCCGAGCTCGTCATCGATGCCATAAGAGGCGGCGATGTTCAGGACAGGGTCATCGAACCTACATTCCAGGCTAACCAATCCTGCGGATGCCGTGAACATAACGAACATCCTGCGATACTTCGTAACCGTTTCAGAGAAAGCTTCGCCAGACTTAACGACGATAACCGTGTTCTCGCTCTCATCACTTCATCAATGCAGATGAGCAAGACTCCGGGTGAGATGGTTTCCCAGCTCGATTCTTATAAGATGGATAACACGATATTCGTCGTCGACAGACGATGCTTCGAGAAAGACATCAACTACTTCACGGATAAGCACATACTTGACTCGAAGAAGGAATTCGTAATGATCTATGATTCCGAGTTCCCCGAGAGGTATAAGGAAGGAACGCTTGATCTGTCCAGCCGCGAGGGAGAGCTTTTCGAAGATGTTATGGCACCTAACCTGTGTGCCAGAATGATGGAACTGACAAGATCCGGCTACCCGCTTATCTTCAATGCACTTGTATTCATGGACCGCCCGTTCGGATTCACGTGCTTCCACTTTAATGACTTCCTTATCTCGAATTATACGAATACGCTCGGTGTAACAAATGCCGTGAGCATCGGTATCGGCGGATACATAAACATACGCTACCAGCGCACTCTTCTTAAGGAGATGGACGAGATGTACCGTCACGATGCGCTGACCGGACTGTTCAACCGTATAGGCTTCCAGAACCAGCTTAAGGCTCTGCGTAAGGATCCCGAGTATAACGGCATTCCCGTCACGATTATCATGTCCGATCTGGACGGTCTTAAATTCATCAACGATAACTACGGACACGCCGAAGGCGACAGCGCGATATATCAGGTGGCGAACGCACTTAACAAATCCGTCCCCGAGTCGAGTCTGTCCACAAGATTCGGCGGTGACGAAGTCTTCTCTATCGTGTTCGGCGAGTGCGATGCGGACGAGATAATTAGGAAGATTGATAAGAATCTCGAACTGTATAACGAGTCTTCGGATAAGCCCTATAAGGTCGCGACCAGCAGCGGCTACACAAGATCCGTTCTTGACGGTAACTTCGATATGAACAAGTGCATCAGAGATGCTGATGCGGCAATGTACAGCAGGAAGAATGCAAAGTACGCGGCAAACGGCAGACAGATGTCATCCGGGCATTGATCCGGGGTGCTCCGAAACCTTAAAACAAAAGTCTTCAAAAAAGAAATATATATAACATTTATTTTTGATTTATTGTATAATAAGCGCAGTAAATACCCCGGAGGTAAGTTATGACTTTTAATGAACTCGTAGATTACGCTATTGAGAATGAGTGCTCCGACGTACATATTACAGCAGGTACGAACCACGCTGTAAGAAGATTCGGTGAGCTTCACATCCTTGACGAGAAGCCGACTATCGAAGAAGCCAACAAGATGATCTACAGCCTTCTTTCCGAGGACTATGCAAAGAGAATCGAGAAGGGCGGCGATGTTGACTTCGGTATGTCTTACAATGAGGACTACAGACTCAGAGTTAACGTTTACCATCAGCGTAACAACCTGGCTGCAAGTATCCGTATCCTCAGCGCCAAGATTCCCGACATTGAAGAACTCGGACTTCCTGACGTAATCAAGAGCCTCGCAGACGCACCTAACGGTATCATCATCGTTACAGGTCCTACGGGTTCCGGTAAGACAACAACTCTTTCCGCTATCGTTGACTATATCAACAAGACAAAGGCAAGACACGTTATCACGATCGAGGATCCTATCGAGTATATCTACCCTCACAATATGGC
>CAMNNN010000041.1 GCA_946545505.1 uncultured Clostridia bacterium | reverse complement strand
GGGCATTGAATATGTTCTGCTCTGTACCGGGATAGGCTGGGGCTGGGGTGCCGGCTCAGCTTCAACAGGTGCAGGTACAGCTTCAGGCTCACGAGCTGCCTGAACACGTGAATTTACGGAGTCATCACCAAAGAGGAATCCCGGAGCGGACTGCCTGGGAGCAGGTGCCGGTGCGGGCTCGGGTCTGGAATAGGAGCTTCTGCTTGTTGTTGTAACAGGAGCTGCCTGTCTGGGCTCACTTACGAGCTGGGGATTATTTCTGGAGAGAATAGATGTGCTTGCTCTGTGGTTAGAGGAAGCATTGATGGTATTATCAAATCCGGATGCGATAACAGTGATCATGATCTCATCTTCGAGAGATGCATCGATAACTGCACCGACGATGATCTCAGCCTCAGGTGCAACAGACTCCTGTACGAGCTTGGCAGCTGCATCGATTTCCTGGAGCTTCATGTTACGTCCGCCGGTGAAATTGATGATAACGCCGTTAGCGCCTTCGATAGTCGTATCGAGCAGAGGTGAGTTGATGGCCTGCTTAACTGCAGCTGTCGCTCTTCCCTCACCGGAAGCACGGCCGATACCCATGTGGCATACGCCGGCCTTCGTCATAACTCTTCTTACGTCGGCAAGGTCGAGGTTGATAAGTCCGGGGATAGCTACGAGATCGGAGATACCTGCAACACCGAACTTAAGTACCTGGTCAGCCATATTGAATGCTTCCTCGAAGGAAGTATCATCATCGACTACTTCAAGGAGCTTGTCATTGCTTACTACTACGAGAGCATCTACATACTTCTCGAGTTCACGGATACCTCTCTCGGCATTCTGTGCTCTTCTTGCACCCTCGAAGCCGAAAGGTCTTGTTACTACGGCTACCGTGAGGATACCGAGTTCCTGAGCGATCTGTGCAACTACGGGAGCAGAACCTGTTCCTGTACCGCCGCCCATGCCGGCTGTGATAAACAACATATCTGTATTGGAGATAGCCTCGGCAATCTCGTCCTTAGACTCCTCTGCAGCCTTCTCGCCGACACTGGGATCAGCACCGCAGCCGAGACCTCTTGTTACCTTCTCACCGATCTGAACTTTGATGGAAGACTTAGTCCTGGCAAGCGCCTGATTATCGCTGTTGATGGATATGAATTCGATTCCCTGAACTCCGCTGTCGATCATTCTGTCGACTGCGTTACAGCCTCCGCCGCCACATCCGATTACCTTGATGGTAGCGAAATGATCCTCGTCCAGAACAAATCCTCTCTTATCAGACATCGTCAGATCCTCCGTGTATCTGTAAAAATGTACTTACCTAATCCTATATATAGTACAATCAAATAAATTTTAAACTAAATGTTGTACTTCGACAATAGAATATTTCAGTTTCACCGTTTAATGTTAAACTTTTTTCCTTATTATTGCAATCAGCCTATTATTAAAATTAAGTATCATATGCGCGATATATCTTCTCGTCATCCGTCATATCGAGCGATCCTGCAGGCAAACCCTCGAAAGCATCGGCTCTTATCGCGTACAGCAGCCACTGCATGTTGTCATCGATATTCTCTACTCCGGCAAGCTTGACCTGAAGCACCGTGCCGTCGGGAAGCTCTATGGTAAGGAAGATAAGTCCTGACGAGAGCACGCGTATCTCCTGAACGCTGTCGTAGAAGCTGTATCCGTCATTTCGAATGGATCCCCTGTCCGCATCGAGGACGGCGCCGAGAACCAGGATCATCTTCCTGAACTTAAGGGACTCCGTGATATCAGTTCTCTGACCGATCACCACGCCGGTCAGGTCGAGTCCGCACAGGACCGGATGAACATCGTCCGCATTGTCAAATGTTTGGAAGTCAAGGATAACGCCTTCACTGTCTACTACCGCATAACCGTCCGGCACTCTGATATACGCCAGTCTGTGTCTCTCGGTAACGTTGATTACCACTCCCGAAGGGAAATCCACATGAACATCGATGTCGATGATATACGGGGTGCTCCTTACGAGCCTCATGCTTCTGCTTAATGTAGGCTTGAATATATGATCACCGATATGGATATCGAGAGCGTCCATGATCTGCTCATCGGAGAATTCGTAATTGCCGTTGATCTCGATATGATCGATCCTCATCGAAGGATTGAATATAAACGACCAGATGAACACAAGTACGGAGACGATCAGCAATGTGATCAATACTGTCTTGAAGTCATAAGGGAAATCAGGAAGATACTCCTTGCCGTCCTTCTTCGCCTTCTTCTCAGGGGCTTTCTTTCCCGGCTCAGATTTCTTCTCAGGCTTCTGCTCTTCGACCTTCTCTTCGCCGTCTTCCTCGGGTTTATCCTCAGACTCTTCGTTTTCTTCCTTATTCTCTTCCTTGACGAAAATAACACCGTCTTCCTTCGGCGTCTCTTCCTTCTTCTCCTTATCAGCCTCTTCGAGTGTCTCCAGAGCCTTCTCCATCTCGTCGGCTATGTCGGCTTGAGGTTTCTTCTCCTTCTCGTAGTCACTCACCGATGAGTTCTCCTATGGCTCTGACTATCTTCTCGTCACAATCGGGTACCGCCAGTTTCTTCGCATTCATTCTTATGCTCTTACGTCTCTGCCCGTCATTCAGCAGTTCCTCGAGAACATTACCGAGTTTGCCTTCCGCGACATCCTTGTCCGGCATCAGCACGCAACCTCCTATATCAGCGAAAGCCGACGCGTTATAAGTCTGGTGGTCGTGTGCCGCGTACGGATACGGTATAAGTACGGAGCACGAACCGATCGCAGCCGTCTCTGCGCATGTAACCGCACCTGACCTTGTAAGCGACACATCTGCCGCCGCCATATATTCATTAGGATTACTTATATATTCATACGTCTCGAGATTAGGCGGAATAACCACATCCGAAGCGATCTTGCTCGACTGCTGTTTTCCTGTTCCGAGGACGAATCTTACATCCTTGAATCTCGGTTCGGAAGCAGCTTTGATCACAAAATCATTTATAGTCTTCGAGCCTAAGCTTCCTCCCATCGCGAAGACCATCTTATCGTCAGGACCGAGTCCGAACTTCGCACGGCAGGCCTCAGCGTCAGTCGCAGCCACACTTGACCTTATCGGGTTGCCGGTACACACCACCCTGCCGGCCTTGCTAAAATCCTTTTCGAGGTCGGGGAAGCCTGTTAGTACCAGGTCAGCCTTACGTCCGAGCCAGCGGTTGGCGCGTCCCGGGAACGCATTCGCTTCATGTATGATGACAGGCACCTTAAGTGATGATGCCGCCTCGAGCAAAGGTGCGCACACATAGCCGCCGGTGCCTATAACTGCATCGGGCTTAAAGTCCCTGATGATCTGCTTGCACTGCTTTCTTCCCTTGATGTTAGCGATGAGAGCCTTCACCATCTTCGGAGACGGCTTCATAGGGAACGGCTTAGCCGTGATATCACGAAGCTCATACCCGGCCTTCGGGACGAGTTCTCCTTCGAGACCTTCTTTCCTTCCCGTGAAGATAATCTCGCAGCCGCCCTGAGGACCGTAGTGCGCAGCCAGAGCATCAGCGATACTGATAGCAGGGTTGATGTGGCCTGACGTACCTCCGCCCGTTACGATAAATCTCTTCATACGGCTGCCTCCGTCTTCTCCGTGATCTTGGGCGAGGTTCCGCTTCTTGATACGCACAGGATAAGTCCGAATGCGATAAGAAGGAACAGCTGCGCGGTACCGCCGTAACTTACGAAAGGCAGCGTAACGCCTGTCGAAGGGATAACCTGCAGCTCAACGGCGAGGTTAAGCACGACCTGTATGACTATAAGCGTCGTGCATCCTGTCGCGAGCATTCGTGAGAACACGCTGTTCGCCCTCAGTATCACCTGCACGAACATCGCGAAAATAATCATGTATAGGAATATCAGCACGGCGCCTCCGATAAAACCGGTCTCCTCCACATAGATGGAGAAGATGTAGTCGTTCTGCGCCTCTGATACGTAATTATATTTAGCACGGGATGAGCCGAGGCCTCTTCCCCACATTCCGCCTGAACCGAGCGCGTTGTGGGCATTCGTAACCTGACGGGTCTCGTCCTCCGTTACCTCGACATCTTCATCACCGCTCGTGGCAGCGAAGATGTTAAGCCTCTGGTAAACGTGAGCGAAGTTCTTACGGAAGTTAGGATTAACAGCGATGTAGATACTCGCGAACAACACGCCTACAAGAAGTATCGACAGACCGCCGAGGATCCACGCACGGATACCCGCACCGGAGTTCAACGTACACATGAACACGACAACGCCGATGATAAGGAAGCATGAGAAGTGAGGCTCGAACAGGATGAATACATCGACGAGAAGGCATGCTGATACCGGGAGTATAAAGTCGAAGAAAGCATGGTTCCATGCCTGGGCTTTACCGGTCTTCGATTTCAGTTTTCCCTGAGCTCTCATCTTGACTATATATTCCCTGTAACCCGCGAGTGCGACGATCAGACCGATCTTACATAACTCTGAAGGCTGGAACTCCCATGTACCGATAAGGATCCATCTCTTAGCACCATTGATCTCACTACCGAACAGCTTAACCGCTATCGCGAGACCGAGGCTGACGAAGTAGGCCGTGAACGATATCGCCGGATGCTTAAAGAAGTTTACGGGCATGAATGATATGAACAAAGCCACAGCTATTCCGACGACTGTCCAGAGAATCTGTCTTTTGAGATAATATGCCGAATCGTGAACCGACTTCGCATAACCTGCAGGGCCCGATACCGAATACAGGATGACAAGGCCGAACATGACGATCGCGAACATCATGAGGATAAGCGGTATATTACTCTGTCTTTGTGCCTTAATCTTAGTCATTACCGGTATATTCCTTAGACAGAGCTTCGAATCCGAACGAGTGTGATGCCTTGAACAGCACGGTGTCGCCGGGCTTGATCACTTCACGTATCACTTTACTTACTTCCTCTGTATCCTTACATGAGATTACGGATGCATCCGCTCTCTTACCCTTGAGTCCTGCGATAAAGGAATCGCGGTCGTCGCCCGTTACTATTATCTTATCGAACTTATACTTACCGCACTCTTCGCCGGTGATCTTATGAAGCTTAGCCGAATCGTCACCTAACTCAAGCATACCTCCGAGAACCGCGATCTTACGCGAACCCGGGTTTGTGGTATCGAGATTCTTGAACGCAGCTGCCATCGACTCAGGTGAAGCATTATATGCATCGTTGATGATCGTATAATCCTTGCCGTGATATGTCTTGCCTCTGCCGTCCATAGGAGCGTACTCGGAAAGAGCCGCTCTTGCCTTCTCCATGTCAGCCTCGAGGATAGCTGCGCACGATAAAGCCACACATGCATTGCGCACGTTATGTTCTCCGCCGACAGTGATGTGCATGGGATTAAACTTGTGTCTTATCTCGCCTATCGAGAGGTCGACTTCGAAGTCCATTCCGTCATGTTCCTTAACATCGAAAGCGCGTACTGTCGCAGGGCAGTTCATGACATTGCCCTTGAGTTTCTCTCCTACCGAGACAGCTACGAGTCCGTTGTTAAGCGGGATGATATTTCTAACATAATCAAACAGGAAATCGTCATCGCCGTTTACGATGAGAATACCGTTCTCCGTAAGACCGTCGATGATCTCACACTTCGCGGCTCTGATCTCCTCACGGGAACCCAGAATGCCGATGTGCGAATAACCGACATTCGTTATTACCGCGATGTCGGGATGAGCGATATTGGTAAGGTATTCGATCTGTCCTCTTCCTCTCATTCCCATCTCGACGATGAGCACCTTCGTGTCATCGGGAGCCGAGAGGATCGTCTGGGGAAGACCGATATCATTATTGAGATTCTTCTTGGTGGACCACACCTTGAATGAAGGTGCGAGTGCTGCCGTGATCATATCTCGTGTAGTCGTCTTGCCGACCGAACCCGTGACTGCAATTACTTTCGCGCCGATCTTAAATCTGTAGTGCTCCGCGAGGTCACCGAGAGCTTCGAGTGTATCCTTAACGACAATACCGATGCCGCCTTCCGGAACCTTGGAAGGGCTGTTGACGATTACCGCGCATGCACCTTTCTGTATAGCCTGCGGCACATAGTCGTGGCCATCGAATTTCTCGCCCTTAAGTGCTACGTAGAGGTTGCCCTCCTCGATGGTACGCGTGTCGCTGGATACGCCGGACACGAACACAGTTCCGCCCGTCGCACCTCTGCGGTTTATAACGGTGCCGTTAACCGCGGCGACCGCTTCGTCGAAAGAGAGCATCCGTCTCATTTTCTTTCCTCTCGTATGCGTGCGGCTGCCTCGGCTGCAACCTCCGCATCATCAAAATGTATTGTACGGTCCTTGAAGATCTGATAATCCTCATGTCCTTTGCCGGCGATAAGAACGATGTCGCCGGGCTTCGCGATACTAATGGCCTTGTGTATCGCTTCTGCTCTGTCGGTCACGGTCTCGAACCTGCCGGGAGTCTTCTCTATCGCAGACACGATATGACCTATGATCACATCCGGGTCTTCCGTTCTGGGGTTATCCGAAGTGACGATAGTATAGTCAGACTTGTTGCCTGCGACTTCACCCATCTCGAATCTTCTCGTATGAGATCTGTCGCCGCCACAGCCGAATACCGTTATAACATCGCCGTCCGCAGCCTTCTTCAGAGTGTCGAGAACATTCTCGAGACTCGCGGCGTTATGAGCGTAGTCGACAAGTATCGTTATTCCGAGGTCGTTTCTGACAGGCTGCAGTCTTCCCGGAACTTCGATGCGGGCAAGACTTTCCTCTACCGCCTTCACATCTACTCCCGACAGGAATGCCGCCGTAAGAGCGCACAGAGCATTATACACATTAAACTCGCCCGGTATAGCAACAAATAATCTTCCGTTATACCACGGGCTCAACAAACTGAAGTAAGTTCCCGCGCGTCCGTCCTTCACACCGTTCTCAAGATCATACGCCTGAACGTCACATGTATCGGTGAGTCCGTAAGTAATAATCTGACAGCCGCACTTCTGCGCCTTAACATAGAAATCTCCGCTCACGGGAGTGTCCATGTTTATTACTGCGGTCTTGGTCTGCTCCCACAGCTTAAGCTTACAGTTAAGGTAATCCTGCATATCGGGATGCTCATTGCCGCCGATATGATCCTCATAGAAATTAGTGAAGCATCCGATGCCGTATTCGATACCGTAAACACGGTCGAGCTTGAGGCCCTGGCTGCTTACTTCCATCACGCAGGAGTCTTCTCCCGCATCGGCCATTCTGCTTAGCAGCTCGTAATTGTCGCGCGCCTCGGGCGTCGTGTGTGCCGCATGGATTTTCTCGCCGCCTACGATGTCATAGACGGTTCCGATAAGACCGCTCTTTCTTCCTGCGGTCTCGAGTATATCTCTTATCATAAAAGCGATCGTGGTCTTGCCCTTGGTGCCGGTAATGCCGATCATGTTAAGTTTCTTCTCGGGGTGGCCGAAGAATTCACTGCTCAGGAGCGCGCACTGAAGTCTTGTGTCCTTCACCTTAAGGATGCATGCGTTATGCGCATCTCCAAGCGCCTTCAGTTCTTCGTCGGAATAAGGACAGTCGTCCTCGTCAGCTACTATTACGGAAGCGCCCTTCTCGAGCGCAGACTTTATGAAAGTATGGCCGTCGGAAGTAAATCCTTTTACCGCCACGAAAAGGCTTCCTTCTTTAATCTTTCTCGAGTCGAACTCTACGGAAGTAACTTCAGCATCTTTGTTTCCTGTAATTACTCTGAACCCTTCGAAATTCATCAGCCTACTGCACCTCCTTCTTCAGTGTCTGTGTCGGCGCCGTCTTCAGAAACTACGCCGTCCTCACTGTCGACCTCGCCCTGACCTTCACCTGAGTCAACTGCTATCGCCGTATTCTCGAGAGTTACCGTTACGATCGAGCCTGAGAAGACAATGCTTCCCGGAAGATCGCTCTGGCCTGTGCATATACCCATTACATCACCTTCGATGAAGCAGTTTAAGTTGGCATCACGCAGAGCTTCCATGCACTCGATCGCTGTCTTACCTGACAGATTGGGCACTGTACTCGAGAGCATCTGCACATTGTCGGATTCGGGATAGAGCATTACTATACCGCTGCTGTAAAGCTGTGCATCAGTGGAAGGATATGTGTAACCGACTATGGTCTCTGCCGTCATGTTGGTGGAACCATATACACAGGAGATTCCGTTATAACCGATTCTCGATGCAGCCTCTGTGGCAGACAGACCTACAACAGGCTGAACCCAGTATCTCGTAGTGAGCTGTTCGTAGTCTTCTTCCGTGAGGATTCTCGGAACACCCATATAACGGAGTGTACCTTCCACGATACGAGCTGCAGTAGCAGCTGCCGCAGAAGATCCGACCGAATTCTCAGCAGGCTTATTAAGCACTACGAGTACCGCTATCTGCGGATCGTAGGAAGGTGCGAAACATGAGAATGACAGAACGTGTGCACCTGCAAGTTCACCGTTCTCGATTGTAGATGTCGATGTCTTACCGGCTACGTAGTATCCGGGTACCTGACCGGCGGAACCTGTACCTTCGTCTACTACATCGATCATGAGCTGTCTTACTCTCTCACATGTGCTCTCGGAGAAGATAGTTCTTATTACCTCGGGCTCGATCTCATCAACCGTATTTCCGTTCTCATCAGTAATGTAATGAACGACGTGAGGAACCATGAGGTTGCCTCCGTTGACGATAGCGCAGTAAGAGTTAAGAAGCTGAATAGGAGTAACCGTCGCAGACTCGCCGAATGACAGACAGCTCATATCGATTACGGAAGGATCTGTGTGGAAGATACCTGTTCCTTCAGCAGGAAGATCGATACCTGTTGTCTCATAGAAACCGAACATGTGCACATATCTGTAATATCTGCTTACACCAATTCGCTGAGCGAGCTGAACGAAGATAGGATTACATGAATTCTCGAAACCTTCTCTTAATGACTCCATGCCGTGGTTACCGCCGTTCTGCTTCTGCATCCAGCAGGAAATCGTATCGATGTCTGACACCTGGATAGGAGCATCTGAGAACTCCTCATTCTCATTCGTAAGGTTCTCCTCGAATGCGATACATGTAGTAAGAGCCTTGAATGTGGAACCAGGCTCATAAGTATCGGAGATACAGCGGTTACGCCAGACGTTACCCATCAGGTACTCGACCTGTGCGCCGTCATCCATCGAATTCCATACGATGGCATCCATACCGTAAGGGATTCCGTACGGTTCATTCAGATCATAGTCGGGAAGCGATACCATCGCAAGGATCGCACCTGTGTACGGATCCATTACGATGGCGCAGATTCCGTCTCTGGGTGCATACTGGATATATGCACTTCTGCAAACCTCTTCGGCTATTCTCTGTATATTGATATCTATATTAAGAACGAGGTTATTGCCGTTTACCGCAGGCTGCGTGATAGCGTCGGCATACGGAAGAACGCCCTCAGTACCCTGGTCAACTTCCGAATATCTGTATCCGTCAGTACCGGAAAGAACGCTGTTGTAGTAAGCCTCGAGTCCATAGACACCGTTAAGGCTTATACCGTCGTTGCTGGCGTAGCCGATTACCTGCGCTGCCAGGCTACCGTAGGTGTAGTATCTT
>CAMNNN010000040.1 GCA_946545505.1 uncultured Clostridia bacterium | reverse complement strand
TTTCAGAAAGCCAGTGATCTTTATTATCACTGGCATAAAAATCAATGATTTTCATCATATTTCTCCTCCAGCAGCCCGGTCAAACAAAGATCATATGCTGCAAAAGGCTCACGACTTCCACATGCTCCGTGCCGCTGAACATGTCCACGGGGCACGCTTTTACGGCCTTGTACCCCTCCCCGTCGAAAAGCTTAAGATCCCTCGCCAAAGTCTCGGGATTACAGGACACATACACTATGCGCGAAGGCGATATCTTAGCGCATGCTTTAATAAACTCAGGGGTCGTGCCTTCACGGGGCGGGTCCAGGACAACAACATCGAACTTGCCTTCGGAAGCATTGTCATTCATATACTCCGTGGCATCCGCCTTGACGACCTTCACATTGGAAGCATTGTTCTTACGGATATTGTGGCCTGCATCAGACACTGCCTTCGCATTGAGCTCGACACCCGTAACGGAACCGCAGTGATCCGACATACAGATACCGATCGTACCCGTTCCGCAGTACGCGTCGAGCACACGGTCTGTCCTATTCAACGAAGCGTACTCGATGGCCTTCGAGTAAAGCTTCTCAGCCTGAATTCTGTTGATCTGATAGAAAGACTCGGCACTAATGGAGAACTTCTTGCCAAGAAGTGTATCGGTAATATACCCCGGGCCGTAAACAGTCTCGGACTTGTCGCCTAGGATCATGGAATCGGTGCGTTTATTTATATTGATGACTATCGATGTAATCCCGGGGTGCTTCGAGATAAGCGTCTTAATGAAGTTTTTCTTTCCCGGAAACATATAATCGCCAAGCACCAGGACGACCAGCATCTGTCCAGTTCCATCCGCAGTCCTTATAAGTATTCTTCGAAGAAGCCCCTGTCCTGTCTTCTCGTTATAGACGCTCATGTGATATTTATTTGCTATCGCGACTATATCTTTGATGACAGCCGACGCCGCCTCGTTCTCAAGCTCGCTGCCGCCGCCTTCGATAATGCGGTGTGTTCCGGGTTCGTATGTTCCCGCGATGACCCTTCCCTTTGATACACCGACCGCAGCATGAACCTTATTTCTATAGTGATACGGATTATCTGAACCGATTATCGGCTCGACAGAAGAAACGAGTCCCTCAAGAAGAGACTCGACTCTTTTGCTTTTATCAGCAAGTTCTCTTTGGTAATCAGCCGATCTTGGCATTCTCAACTACTGCACGCAGGAGTACTGAAGTCGTTACTGAACCTACTCCGCGCGGAACAGGTGTGATAGCATCAACGATCTGCGATACCGAAGCGTAGTCAACGTCACCGCAGAGTTTTCCCTCCTCATCGACATTCATTCCGACATCAATGACAGTCTGGCCTGCACGAAAATAATCAGCATCGAGCATCTTAGCCTTGCCTGCGCATGCGACAACGATATCAGCCCACTGGCACTCAGCCTTCAGATCCTCTGTCTTCGTGTGGCAGACCTTAACTGTCGCATTCTCCTTAAGAAGGAGCATCGAGACGGGCTTTCCGATAACAAGAGAACGTCCTACGACAGTAACCTTCTTTCCCTTGATGTCGATGCCGTGGAACTTGAGCATTTCGATAACGGCCTGAGCTGTGCAGGGCGCGTGTCCTTCTCCTGCCCCGGAGAAGATATCTGCCATGTTGGCCTTGCCCATGCCGTCTACATCCTTAACGGCACTTATCGTATCAAGAACATTCTTATCCGTAAGTGACTTGGGAAGCGGTCTGAACATCAGGATACCGTCGATAGCAGGATCAGCATCAGCAGATGCCACTGCTGCATCGAGCACTTCCTGTGTAACATCTTCGGGAAGCTCGATCTTCTTAACTGCGCACTCTGCCGACTCGAATCTCTTCGTAAGGCCGCGCTCATAAGCGAGGTCATCTTCCCTCGCACCTACTCTGATAACTGCAAGTGTCGGAACCTTGCCCTTAGCCCTAAGTGCTGCTACATCAGGAGCAAGCGATTCGACTATAGAATCCGCGACGGGTTTTCCGAGTAATTCTCTCATGCTCCGAGTCCTCCCTTAACTTCATCATAAGCGGCCTTCGATACTGCGCACACTTCATCTACAAGCGCGATCGTCTCCGCATTAAGATTCGCCGCTGTCTCACGGTCCTTCATAAGCTTCGTGTTGATATACACGTTCATGGCAGCCCCCTTGGCACATGCCTCACACGCGGAAGCCGCTACACCGACGTCGCTGATGGCGAGGCGTGAACCTTTAACCACAAGCTCCTTGATAAGAGCGGAAACTTGCGCAGAACACTTCACGATTTCGAGCGGCGCCATGGCAGCCTCATAGAGAGCCTTCTCCAAGGTCTCGTCTCTTCCGGGATCTTCCTTGGGAATAGAGTAAGCCTTTGCCAAAGGCTCGAAAGCCTCCGCGTCCTTTTCGATGAGAGCGAGCATCCTCTCGTTAAGGCTCACCGCTTCTGTGATAATGCGCTCGATGTCCTGCTGGTACTCGGCATACTTCTTCTTGCCGGAAGTAAGGTTGCCGACCATGGAGCACAGTGATGCGGATACGGCTCCCATAAGCGCAGAAGCGCCGCCCCCTCCCGGGACCGGCGCTCCTGATGATAATTCTTTTGTAAATTCGTTAAGGTTTAATTCTCTCATGTGATCCTCTTGATGTATCTGATTTAAGCTAATCTATTATACATCAGATCACTCTTAAGAATTACCTCCAGATGTCAGAAGGATCTGAACCGTAGTCTCCGCTGATGAGAGTCGGAGCATTGATGCCCGGCATATCGAAAGGAACCGTAGCATTCTCGGAATAGATTCTGATCTGTGAGTTACCTGCACAGTTATTCCAGATCCATCTTGCGTCATTTGCATTCAGTACGATGTCACCGTTTGTGCAAGCAGTACCGAGTGTGTTGTATGCGGATACAGACATTGAGTTGTGGTCACCGCTTACGTAATACCAGGATGTGTGGAACATTGTAGAGCCGTTGATAACGGAAATGTACTGGTTATATCTTGTCTGTCCGTTAATAACCTGTGCACCCCATGCACCGCCCTTGGAGATATTGAATGTTCCCTGAGGTGTCTCAGATCCGGGAGCACCTGTGGAGCATGCGATAGCTCTTACGGGGATGTTGTACTGTCCGCCGGGTGTGTCCTGAGCATATACGATGATCATGTGAGTTGTAAGGTTAAGTGACAGGAAGTAGGAAGTCTGTGTTCCGATAAGGCTGCTTACGTCCTGAACAAGTCTGTAATTCTCATCGAAGTAGTACTTGAGGCCGTCGATGAACTTCCATCCCTTAACAGCTCTGCCGTTATTCTCGGGATCGAAGTAGTATCTGTAACCGCCGACTCTCTGCCATCCTGTAAGTCTGATACCCTGAGGATTGTAGCAGTAAACACCGTCGGACTCGCGAGAGATAGTACCGTCTCCGTTAAGTGTTGATGTGTTGACTGTTGTTGCTGCAGGTGCATTCTGAACAGCTGTCGTCGCACTGGCATCTGCATTAAGAGATCCTACTGCGATATTGTAAGCAGCACAGATCTGTGCATACTCCTGTGAACCTACAAATCCTGCGAGGATGAAAGTTCTTGTCTTACCGCTCGCGAGGTAGTTCAGCCAATACTGAAGACCTGCGGGATCGCACTCACGTCCGAGGATTACGTTGTAAAGTGTCTTTACATACTGCTCGTTGCTTGTATTGAATCCCTTGTATTCAGCACTCTCGAAGAAACCGTAAGCGCATGTAGCGCCTGTTGTCTGTCCGTTAAGGATTCTTGTTCTCCAATACTCATAGCCGGCAGGTTCGCTTCTTCTGCCCAGAACCATCGTGTACATTCTCTCAACGAACTGTCCGACGTACTCTTCACGGGTCAAAGCACTTACATTCTGGCCCTTGGAGAAAACACAGAAGATCGTTGACATCAAAAGGATAGTCGCTATGAATCTGAGTATTCTTGCTTTTCTCATATTCTTCTCTCCTTATTACGTTTTTTACATCGATTAGCATCGATGCATTGTGCCTAGCATCAAAACTATTTTAACAATGTTACGCGGAGAGACTATTTCGCTTATATGTGATTAGTATTTCTATTGTGTTACACGGCGTAATTATCAGACATCCGTCGGGTCGTGACCGTAGTCGCCTCTGAGCTGTATGGCAGGGAGCGGAACAGGCCTGTCGAAAGGCGCAGGCTCGTTTGACGAGAACAGGTATACGTTGGATGTATTCGCGCAATTCTCGTAGATCCAGCGCGCATCTGCGACGCAGAGTCTGATGCATCCGTGGGAAGCAGGGCTTCCGAGACGGTTGTACTGGCTTACCGACAGGGAATCGGGATTGCCGTTCTCGTGGTACCAGCAGGAATGGAACAGGTAGTTACCCGATATCTGGCAGGTATACTGACCGTATACCCAGGCGCCGTCATTGCCGAGTACTCCCCATCTGCTGCCTCTTCTGATCCTGTAAGTGCCCTCGATATTGTCATAGCCGGCTCTTGCCGATGAGCATACCATGGCTCTTACGGGGATGTTGTACGGGCCTCCGGGGGTCTCCTGCGCATAGATCATTACCGTCTCCGTCGCATGGTTTACCGTTACGTAATATGAAGACTGTCTTCCTATAATGGAGTCGACATTCTGTACGAGACGGTGCTGGTCGTCAAAGTAGTACTTGAGGCCGCCGATATAAGTCCATCCCGTTACTGCCCTTCCGCCGTTAGCGGGATCGAAATAATATCTGTTTCCGTTAACTCTCTGCCAACCCGTGAGGCGTGTGCCCGAGGTGGTGTTGAAGTAAAGGCTTCCGTCTTCACCGGTCTCGAAAGAACCCGGCGTTCCTATCTGAGCCTGATTGGGATCCATCGGGATCTCACCTCGGGTGATGCCGTAGGAATTACAAATCGATGTATATTCATTGGAATTAACGAAGCCGCCGAGAACATAAAGTCTGGGGGTTCCTCCTGCAAGGTAGCTTAACCATGTGGTAAGACCTTCAGGGTCTGCAGATCTTCCGAGGATAACCGAATACAGAGCTCTTACATAAGCCTCATCCGACTTATTCTTAGCCTTGTACTCATCACTCTCGAAGAATCCGATGGCACATGAAGCTCCGTCCAGCTGACCGTTCAGGATACCTGAAGTCCAGTAGTTCTTGCCGTAAGGATCCGATGTTCTTCCGAGGACCATGGTATACATACGCTCTACGAACTGTCTGACATACTCTTCGCGAGTAGTGGCACTTACCGGTACTCTGATAAATCCGAGTAATACTGACGCGGTAAGAAGCGAGACTATAACCGTCCTGGCAGATCTTGTTAGCTTCATAATGCCCCCTTAAAGTATAAAGGTCGCACCGTCACCGATGCGACCTAATTATACTTCACAAGAATACTTAACTATTTTGACAAGTTTATTACTCTTCGCCTCTTGCCTCAGCTGCCTTAGCCTCAGCCTCAGCTGCCAGCGCGTCTGCCTCAGCATTCTCGAGCTCTACCTGCTCAAGGTATGTGTTGCGGAACATAGCAGCGTTCTCGGAAGAAGGATCGTATTCCTCGCCTGTAAGGATCTTGCTGTTCTCCTTGATAACGGGGACTGCAGTAATATCTCTGTACTTAGGCACACCTGTACCTGCAGGGATGATAGAACCGATGATAACGTTCTCCTTCAAACCGATGAGCGGGTCGATCTTGCCCTTAACGGCAGCGTCTGTGAGAACTCTTGCAGTCTCCTGGAAGGATGCTGCAGAGAGGAAGGAGTCTGTAGCAAGGGAAGCCTTAGTGATACCGAGGAGCTGTCTTCTGCCCTCTGCCTTTCTGAGGCCTGCCTTCTCTGCCTTCTCATTCTCAGCTGCGAAGTCGAGCATATCAACTGTCGTACCTGTCATGAAAGGTGTGTCACCCGGATCGTCGATACGTACTCTTCTCATCATCTGTCTTGTGATGATCTCGATGTGCTTATCGTTGATGGAAACACCACCGCTCTTATAAGACTTAACTACTTCAGCTACGATGTACTTCTGAACACCACGCTCATCCTTGATTCTCATGATGTCAGCAGGGTTAACCGCACCGTCTGTAAGCATATCGCCTGCCTCTACCTCATCGCCGTCTGCAACCTTGAGAGTAGCAGAGGTAGGAACTGTGTAGCGGCACTCTGCGAGAGGGATACCGTCCTTGTCGACAGCGCCTGCAGCAGGTGTAACGACGATCTCACGCTTAGCGGACTCGTTAGTGATGAGCTTAACGACACCGTCGATCTCGGAGATGATAGCTTCACCCTTAGGCTTTCTTGCCTCGAACAACTCCTCGACACGGGGGAGACCCTGTGTGATATCCTCACCGGAGTTAGCGATACCACCGGAGTGGAACGTTCTCATCGTGAGCTGTGTACCAGGCTCACCGATGGACTGAGCAGCCATGATTCCGACTGCTTCGCCGCCGACTGTAGGCAAGCCGTTAGCAAGGTTGATACCGTAGCACTTAGCGCATACGCCATGACGTGAGCGGCAGTCGAATACGGATCTGATCTTAACCTTCTTATTACCTGTAGCTTCGATTCTCTTAGCATCGTCTGCGGAGATGAGCTCGTTTCTTGCAACGATAACTTCGCCTGTCTCAAGATCCTTGATGTCCTCAGCGGCATAACGGCCTGTGAGTCTCTCGGACAATGTCTTGATGACATCTCTCTTGTCGTTACTTACGTTAACAATCTCCTTAACCCATGTGAAGTCGTCTGTTCCGCAGTCTTCCTCAGAGATGATGATCTCCTGAGCTACGTCAACAAGTCTTCTTGTAAGGTAACCGGAGTCAGCCGTCTTAAGAGCTGTATCGGAGAGGGCCTTACGGGCACCGTGTGAAGAGATAAAGAACTCGAGAACGTTCATACCTTCACGGAGGTTAGATCTGATAGGGATCTCGAGAGTATTACCCTGAGTATCCTCCATGTTACCTCTCATACCTGCGAGCTGCTTGATCTGGTTATCGTTACCACGGGCACCGGATGAGGACATCATCTTGATCGGGTTGTCGGACTTAAGGTTGGACTTAAGAGCATCCGTGATCTTATTGGTTGTATCCTGCCATACGGTTACTACCTGTCTGTGACGACCGAAGTCATTCATCAAACCTCTCTCATACATGCGGTTGATGCGCTCGACCTTCTCGTCAGCCTCGCTTAACATCTTCTCCTTAACATCAGGGATGATCATGTCTTCGATACCGATCGAGATACCGGAAACCGTGGAGTACTTGTAACCCATGGACTTAACTGCATCGAGGAACTTAACTGTTCTTGCAGCACCGTTGATCCTGATGCATCTTGCGATGATATCGCCGAGCTGCTTCTTACCGACCTGGAAGTCGCACTCGAGGGTGAACTCGTTCTCGGGGTTTGTTCTGTCAACATAACCGAGGTTCTGAGGGATTACCTCATTGAAGAGGAAACGTCCGTAAGAAGAGTAAATGATCTTGGATCTCTTAACACCGTCAACTTCCTTTGTAAGTCTAACACCGCACTTTGTCTGAAGCTCGATGTCACGGTTGTTATAAGCCATTGTAGCCTCATCCAAAGACGAGAATACCATTCCGTCACCCTTACATGTTGCTCTTTCCATGGACTCATCACGCTGCATTGTAAGGTAGTAGCAGCCGAGGATCATATCCTGTGTAGGAACAGTAACAGGGTTACCGTCCTGAGGCTTCAACAGGTTATTTGTGTGAAGCATAAGGAATCTTGCCTCAGCCTGAGCCTCTGCGGAGAGCGGTACGTGTACAGCCATCTGGTCTCCGTCGAAGTCAGCGTTAAAAGCTGTACATGCCAGAGGATGGAGCTTGATTGCACGTCCTTCTACAAGGATAGGCTCAAATGCCTGAATACCGAGTCTGTGAAGCGTAGGAGCTCTGTTAAGAAGAACAGGATGATCCTTGATGATCTCCTCGAGGATATCCCAAACAGCGGGATCCCATCTGTCGACCATTCTCTTACCGGTCTTGATATTGGAGGTCTTACCTTCTTCAACAAGTCTCTTGATTACGAAGGGCTTGAAGAGCTCGAGTGCCATCTCCTTAGGAAGACCGCACTGATGCATCTTGAGCTCAGGTCCTACAACGATAACCGAACGACCGGAATAGTCAACACGCTTACCGAGGAGGTTCTGTCTGAAACGACCCTGCTTACCCTTAAGCATATCTGTCAAAGACTTGAGCTGTCTGTTATTCGTAGCGGAAGTGGATCCTGTAACGGGACGTCCTCTTCTGCCGTTATCGATAAGTGAGTCAACAGCTTCCTGGAGCATTCTCTTCTCGTTTCTGACGATGATGTCAGGAGCACCGAGATCGAGGAGCTTCTTAAGTCTGTTGTTTCTGTTTATAACTCTTCTGTAGAGGTCGTTAAGATCTGATGTTGCATAACGTCCGCCATCGAGGGGTACCATAGGACGGAGCTCAGGAGGAAGAACGGGAAGTACATCAAGTATCATCCACTCAGGCTTATTACCTGAATTTCTGAATGCCTCAACTACCTCGAGTCTCTTAATGATCCTTGCCTTCTTCTGTCCGGTAGCCTCGGCTCTTGCCTTGTCGAGTTCCTCGGCCAAAGCATCGATATCTACTTCCTGAAGAAGCTTCTTAACAGCTTCGGCACCCATTCTTGCATCGAAAGCGCTTCTGCCGTACTTGGCAACATACTCTCTGTATCTGCCGTCATCGATGGTCTCACCCTTTACAAGATCTGTCTTTCCGGGATCAACAACGATATATGACGCGAAGTAAAGAACTCTCTCAAGTGTCTTGGGAGGAATATCAAGGAGCAGGCTCATACGGCTCGGTACGCCTCTGAAATACCAGATGTGCGATACCGGAGCAGCGAGCTCGATATGTCCCATTCTCTCACGACGAACTGTGTTCTTTGTAACCTCAACACCGCATCGGTCGCAGATCATGCCCTTATAACGGATCTTCTTATACTTACCGCAGTGGCACTCCCAGCTCTTTACGGGTCCGAAGATCTTCTCGCAGAAGAGACCGTCGGTTTCCGGCTTCTGTGTACGGTAGTTGATTGTCTCAGGCTTTTTTACCTCACCGTGAGACCATCCCTTGATGACCTCAGGAGAAGCAAGCTTAATACCGATTGCCGTTAAATGATTTGAATCGTACATTTATCTTTGGTCTCCTTCTATATCAGATGTTGTCATCGGAATCGTCAAAATCCGAATCGTCATCGCCGAACTCGTCTTCGCTTATGCTGCCGTCAGCCTCAGCCTCGACAAATCCGTTATCGAAAATATCCTGTGCATTAACCTGGAGCTCGTCAAACTGTCTTCTTGTTGACTCATCCATCTCAACGATGGAATCCTCGGAAGAATCCTTAGCCTTATACTCCTTGTTGTCATCTGTGTAGAGAGCAACATCGAGAGCAAGAGCCTTAAGCTCACTCGTCAAAACGTTGAAGGACTCAGGGATACCGGATGCAGGAACATTCTTGCCTCTGATGATCGCATCATAAGTCTTGGAACGTCCTTCGATATCGTCTGACTTAACAGTCAGGATCTCCTGGAGTGTATGAGCAGCACCGTAAGCCTCGAGGGCCCAAACTTCCATCTCACCGAATCTCTGACCACCGAACTGAGCTTTACCTCCGAGAGGCTGCT
>CAMNNN010000039.1 GCA_946545505.1 uncultured Clostridia bacterium | reverse complement strand
ATAATTGAAGGTGGTTTTTCTTCTTAATCAGGGGGTGTCACCATCGGAGACGAAGACAGACAGTACTGGGAAGACGCACTCAGGGAATACCGCGAGTACGAGAACAATGAGGATTGATCCATGGCCGTAACCTCCATAGACATAAACAGAGACAACAAAATATCAGACATCGATGACAGGCTCTACGGTTCATTCATAGAGCATCTGGGCAGGGCCGTCTACGAAGGCATCTATCAGCCGGGCCACCCTTCCGCCGATGAGGACGGATTCCGTAAGGATGTGCTTGAACTTGTAAAGGAATTGAATGTACCGGTCGTACGCTACCCGGGCGGTAACTACGTCTCCAACTTCTTCTGGGAGGACAGTGTCGGACCGGAGGAAACCCGCCGCACAAGACTCGATCTTGCATGGCGCACGACAGAGCCTAACGAGGTCGGAATAAGCGAGTTTGCACGTTGGGCCCGTAAGGCCGGAACCGCTGTCATGATGGCGGTAAACCTCGGCACGAGGGGTACGGCGGACGCCCTCAATTTCCTGGAATACTGCAACCTCGACACGGACAGTTATTACGCTTCACTGCGCCGCCGGCACGGCGACAAGCCTTTCAATATCAAGCTGTGGTGCATGGGAAATGAGATGGACGGTCCCTGGCAGGTTGGTCAGAAGACTGCATATGAATACGGCAGGCTCGCCCGCGAGACCGCCAAGGCAATGAAGATGATGGACGACACGATCGAGTGCGTCGCCTGCGGAAGTGCACACATCAACATGCCCACGTTCGGAACATGGGAAAAAGAAGTCCTCGAACAGGCTTACGACTACATCGATTACATCTCCTGCCACCAGTATTTCGAGAACAAATCCGGCAACACAGACGACTTTTTCGCTTCAGTCGATATTCTCGACAGGTTTATCGACACTGTAGCTGCGATATGCGACGAGGTTAAGCGGTCGAAGAATTCGGATAAGACGGTCAACATCTCATTCGACGAATGGAACTGCTGGTATCACACGCTGGATCAGGACGACGAGCGGATGAAGAAGGAACCCTGGGGTATCGCTCCCCACCTTCTCGAAGACAATTACACATTCGAGGATGCGATAGTTAACGGACTCGCACTGATCAAATTCATCAAGCATTCAGACAGAGTAAAGATAGCGTGTCTGGCACAGCTCGTTAATGTAATCGCACCCATCATGACCGACAAGGACGGCGGAGCCTGGAAGCAGACTATCTTCTACCCGTTCCTGCACGCCTCGGTCTACGGCAGAGGCAGTGCGATCAGGTGTAACGTTACGACCGGCACACACGACACCGCAGGTTACAAGGACGTCACTGATATCGAAGCAGTATCGGTATTAAGTAAAGACGGGACGCAGCTGACGGTTTTCGCCGTGAACAGGCTCACAGGGGAAGACGCCGAGGCGCAGGTTAATCTCGCGGGGTTCGACGGATTCCGTCCTCTTTCATGGCTGGCACTCGAGAGCGACGATATGCTTGTAAGCAACTCAGCCGAAGAGCAGAAAGTTGTCCCCGTCTCGAAAAGCTGTTATGAGTTTAACGGCGGAACATTAAAGGCGACCTTTAAGGCCGCCTCCTGGAATGTCATCATATTCAGAAAAGACTGATCATACCGCCATATTTATATACTTATCGAGATATTCCTTATACAGAGCCTCACTCTCGGGATCCTTACGCTGCTTGAAATCGTGCATATAAGTGTCGCCGTTCTGCTCTGTCTTAAAGCGGTAAACGATGGCTGCGATATTCACGCTGTGGTCAGCTATTCTGCCGCAGCTGTAGAGAATATCGTTAAAGACGAAGCCGTTGCTGGGCGTGCACACTCCGGTCGCGAGTCTCTCTACATGATTAGCCTTGAATGAATCACACATCTCGCTTATCACGATACGGAGAGGTCCGATCTTCTTGGCAAGCTCAGTATTATCCGTCTGATAGCACTCGATGGACATGGAATAAACTTCTTTTACCGCCAGGATGAGCTTTCTTACTTCGACATTCGCATCCGGCGAGAACTCGATCTTCTTACGCATGATCTCCTCGGATGAATTCGCCATATAGGAGGCATGGTCCGCGATACGCTCGAATTCACCGACGGACTGGAGCATTCTCGAAGATCTGCTCTTGTCCTCTGCGGAAAGATGGTAAGTAGTGGTCAGCTTCATAAGGAAGGAACCTATAAGGTCCTCATAATTGTCGACCTTCTCCTCATTTTTCTTTATAAACTCGAAGTCCTCGTCATTGTAGCCGTTAAGGAGCATATCAGTTGACCGGTCCAGACCGTACTGTGCCTTACGGACCATCTTGACCATGGAGTTACCGCACTCGGCAACAGCGATGGAAGGCGTTGTCATGAGACGTTCATCAAGCTTGAACTCCGACTCCTCATCAGACTCTTTGACGATGATGTGTGCGAGCTTAACAAGCTGATTTCTGAACGGGAACAGCAGGATGGTATTGCCGATATTAAAGATAGAGTGGAATGCTGCGATTCCGACAATGCCCGCAGTCCTGTCGAGGAATGCGAAGTCGAGGAATGCATTGAGCGAATAGAATACGATAAGCCAGAACAAAGTTCCGATTACCTTTACCGCGACATGTATAGCCGTAACTCTCTTAGCGTCTCTGTTAACGCCGATGGATGACAGAACGGCAGTTGCACATGTACCGATATTGGCACCCATGATGATCGGGATAGCCATACCGTATGTGATGCTTCCGGTAAGCGACAGAGACTGCAGGATACCGATGGATGCGGCCGAGCTCTGGATAACACCTGTGACGAGTGCGCCTGCAAGAACACCCAGGAGAGGATTCTTGAAAGCTGTCAGAACCTTAACGAATGAAGCCGAATCTCTTAATGGTGCCATAGAAGAGCTCATCATGGTCATTCCCTGCATCAGGATTCCGAAGCCTACGAGCATCATACCGATGTCCTTACGTCTTTGCTTCTTCGAACCCATTATTAGGATAACGCCAAAGAGTGCGACTACAAGCGAGAAGCACTTGGGCTCAAGAAGCTTAAGGACTACATTGCCTTCACTGTTGATACCGGACAGTGAGAGGATCCATGCCGTAAGCGTCGTTCCTATATCAGAACCGAAGATAACACTTACCGTGGAAGACAGCTCCATGATTCCGGAGTTAACGAAACCTACCAGCATTACCGTCATCGCCGAAGATGACTGGATGGCTATCGTTATGAGAATACCAATGATGAGTCCCTTGTAAGGATTGTCTGTCGCTTTCTTGAGAAGCTTCTCGAGCTTACCGCCTGCAGTCTTCTTCAATGATTCGGAAAGAAGATGCATTCCGTAAAGGAAGAAAGCCAGTCCGCCAAATAATGTAATAAAAGAAAATATATCCATAAAAAACACCGTTACCCCAATTATAATGTCGAGGTAACGGTTTGTAAAATAAGTATTTGATTATATATAGATTACGGTCTATATATCACTCGTAACCCTTGCGAATACTGTCTTCGTCCTCTTCATGGCTCGAGTGACAATTGTCGTGTGAGACAGGTTCATAATCCGTTGACGGATAATCTGACTGGGGATATTCGGCATGAGGATAGTCAGCATCCGGGTAGTCTGCGGTCATAGGTGTACCTGATGACTTCGATGACTTACCTAATCTCGAGAAGATCGTTCCCATGGTGATCACAAGGATCAAAGACCAGATAATTCCGAATATCAGTCTGAACACTCCGGAAACATTGTCCCCGCTCATCATGTCAGAAGCTCCTCCGATTATCTGGACTAAGCCGACAATTATAAACGGCAACATAAACACCATCATTAAGACCTTGACAACAATTCCAATGTTCCCCTTAAACTCCACAGGCATCTGAGAATTACCGGAGAATCCGCTGTAATTCTCCCTGTACTTGCCGAGGTACTCATTATCGGACTCGGTAAGAGGAACCTCTTCGATCTCCACATGTTTGTCTTTGTTATATGCTTTGATCATAGCGATTACAGGAATCCCGAATATAAGCAGCACTATCACGATCGGTAAAAACATCATTAACGAGATTCTCCCGCTGTTAAGGCGGGCGTCCGTCTTCTCGATAAGTGACTCAAACACATCGATAAACACAAGATCGGGATCTTCACCGCTCTCGAATCCCTCACGGAGATCAGCGACTACGGATCTCTCGATACTTTCCGTAATAACAGGGTCCGTATCGTCTCCCATCATGATCTCGTATTCATAATCGGGAACCTCCAGCTTGCCTTTCCTGTATTCGGCAGCCTGATCCTCGGGAACGGCAAATACAATCAGGTAATGCCTCTCATCTTCCCAAGTTCCGATATATACGTTATAAGCAAAGCTCTCGAGGTCTACATAATCGTCCTCATAGTCTTCTGTATACAGCGTATAAATGACCGGGCAGATTCCCGTGTTGTCATTGAAATTTCCGAGCAATTCATCGATCTCGTCTTCTTTATCAAGAATATCGATATTATCGACTACATATGAATCAGGACGGACATAATTCTCCTCAAGCCTCTTCGGAGAGTCTGCTCTGATACTGAAGAACATCATCGACGAGAAGATTCCGCCGAACAGGATCATCGCAATAATGCTTGCCAGTGACGTCTTCTGAGGCCGTCCGCTGCTGTAGATATACTCATCAGGTCTGCCGTCGTTATAGTGACGTCTGTATCTTCTTGCTCCGGGGAAATATGAATGTGAAGTCCTGCTTGATCTTCCTCCGTGAGATCCGCCATGGGATCCGCCGCCGTGTGATCCGCCTCCTCCGCTGTGTGGCATAATCCGTCCCTCCTTTATTCTTATTCCGAAACCAATATATCACAATCCGTTGACCGCGTAATAAGACGCGGCACCAACTTATACTTTTCTTATAAATTTTCGCGCAGAGCCAGAAGCCATGCAGCCACATGAACCGACTGCTGGAATGAACCGTCCTTGATCATGGCCTCGATCTCGTCTGCGGTGTGCTTTACGACACTGCAGTATTCGGTGTCATCGAGATCCTGCTCGGACACCTTACGGCAGTTTCTCGCCAGATAAAGATGCGCATAGTTATCGGAGACAGTCGCATTTGACGGAACAGTCAGCAGATGCGTCCACTCGTCGGAAGCATAACCCGTCTCCTCACGGAGCTCACGTCTTGCTGCATCGAGTGCGTCCTCGGCATTGATGTCCTTGTCTCCGCCGTACTCTTTGCCGTCAGTTCTCTCGATACCTCCTGCGGGGAACTCCGTAGTAACCTCGCGCAGACCATATCTGTACTGCCTTACGCAGATCAGATTACCATCAGTATCAACCGGAACTATAACGACGTAATCGCGTCTGGAATAACTGTAATAAGGCTCGAACTCCGTGCCGTCAGGGAAACGGAATCTACTCACACGAAAGTCGATCCATTCATTCTTAATAAGATGGTCTACATTAACCTCTTCCCACTCAAGCGGATCTTTCCTGCTCATATCACACCTCCGAGAAATCGGCATCCATCGATGCCTCTATGTTATATTCCGGGAACGCCTCCTTAACGGCAGCAACAGCCTCATTGCACACGGCGCGCCTTGAGGCAGCATCGAAGCTTACGACGACATCGAAACGCATCTGCTTCTCTTCCCTGTTTATGTAGAACCCGTGCACGCCGCGGATGTGTTCGCGACCCATAAGGAGATCACGCACCTTGCTTTTCGCTGCGACGGCTTCCTCATCATTCGAGTTAATGGAGTACACGCTTACTGCTGTAAGGAGCACCCTGTGTTTCTCATAAACGGCAAACTGGATCTTACGTGTGAGTATGTCGAGTTCGGCTGCTGTCATGGAGTCCTGCACCTCGACGTGGATAGAACCGTTCCAAGAGTCGGGGCCGTAATTGTTAAGGATAAGATCGTATGCACCCAATACTTCCGGGAAGCTGTTCACGGTAGCCTTGATCTCCTGTGTGAGCTTAGGGTCGTTGGGCTCGCCGAGAAGCCTCGAGACGGTCTCCTTAAGCATCCCCAAGCCGGCCTTAACGATTACCGCGGAGATAATGGCACCGAGCCACGCTTCAAGAGAGAGTCCCGTAAAAATATAAATGACTGCGGCCACTATGGTCGAAGCCGAGATGACAGAATCAAGAGTCGCATCTTCACCGGAGTTTATGAGGGAGTCCGAGTTGACCTTCACACCGACGCTTTTAACATAACGGCCGAGAACGACCTTGACCACGACGGCGACACCGACGATAACGAGGGCAGTGACACTGTACTCGGGAAGCTCGGGATCTATTATCTTCTTCACCGACTCGACGAAGGAAGTGACACCGGCATAGAGTACGATGCCGGAAATCAGCATTGCGCTTAAGTACTCGATACGGCCGTAGCCGAACGGGTGCTTCTTGTCGGGTTCCTTGGCCGCGAGCTTGGTTCCGATTATCGTTATGAGGGAACTGCCGGCATCTGAGAAATTGTTTACCGCATCGAGTACGATGGCGATGGAATGTGTCATCAGGCCGACGACTGTCTTAAACGCCGCCAGTAAGATGTTGGCAGCGATACCGATCCAGCCGGTTCTGATTATAGTCTTCTCACGGTTCATAATAACTCCTTACAGAGAAGGACACCGCGGATATCAGACAGTTGTTCCGGAGTAGTACTTCTCGAGTCTCGGGCGGGCGTTGATGTAAGCTTCCTTAAGCCTGGGATCAAACTGTGTGCCCATTCCTTCAAGAATTATATTATTTGCCGTCTCAAAATCAAAAGCCTCTTTATAAACACGCTTGCTTACGAGAGCATCATATACATCCGCGACAGCCATGATTCTGGCCTCTACCGGGATCTGATCACCCTTAAGTTTCTCGGGATAGCCCGAACCGTCGTAACGCTCGTGATGGTAGTGAGCGACATTCTCCGCGATGACCTTGAACTGCTCATCGTCAGTATTAAGGAGAATCTCGTGGATGACGCGGGCACCTTCAGCGGAATGCTTCTTCATCATCTCATATTCCTCGTCGGTGAACTTCCCGGGCTTACGAAGCACCGCATCATCGACCGCGATCTTTCCGAGGTCGTGCATAGGAGCAGCCTTGATCACGTTCCTGCAGAACTCCGGAGTCAGATCGAGCACGCCCGCCTTGACGATCTCGTCGATCAGGATACGGACACCCTCACTTGTTCTCTTAATATGACCGCCGGTGGAATTGTCACGACTTTCAACCATCATCGCAAGGCTCATGATCAGGTTGTCGTGCATGTTTACGATGTGCTGAGTCTTCTTCTCTACTTCGAGTCTTAAGTCCTCGTTATAGTTATCGAGAAGCTTGATATATCTCCGGTTCTCGGTATCATCATTGAATGTGATGATATAACCTCTCCTTCTGTTGCCGTCATAGAGGTAATTGACATTGACACTGTAGAACCTGTCGTTATCGGGGTTCCCGTCGTCATCGTGTATAGTGATGAGCCCGGTGTTGTCAGATGGATCTTTTTTGAACGACTCGATGAAGTGTCGGATTTTTCTTTCCGAAGGCTTATAGCCAAACGGTGCATCAACCGCGACATCATTTAACTCGGGGACTATCTTACGGGCGACCTCGTTGCTGCCGAGGTAACGGGTCTCAAAATCGAATGAGATGTAGCCTATCTCTTCCTCCCGGACCATCGAGTCGATAACTGTATCCCCCACGTCGTAGAGGTTAACCCTGAATGCGATGAGAAGATATACAGCTTCGGCGAAGCAATATCCGAGAGGAACGAGGTCGAGTTCGGCTTCAAAAGCCTTAAGCACAAAGAAGTAACTGAATACGCAGACAACATCCGGAACGACCAGAAGGAGGAGTATGCGTCTCGGAACATCTTTCTTCTTAAACCATGAATAAACGAGAGTAATAATTCCGGTCAGGAAGAGCATAATCAGCACCACATAGAAGACTGTGTGCATAAAACCGTACTCTCTCATCAGGACCGGTACCCCGCCAGCAAAAACGAAGTCAACCGATGAATAGAAAATATTGGTGCGGCCGATCGTAAGTACAGATCCGTACACCAGGGCACAGACGGTGAACATCGCCGTGCGGACCCACTTGGGAATAATGATCTTACAAAGATTGAAGATACTTAATGCGATGAATAACTGAAGGAAACATCCGCCGATATATATAATCTGCTGAGCGAACAACGCACTTTCAAGATTGACTGAACTTGCCAGCAGATAATAGCCGAGGCAGGCGATCGGCACAAGCGTGAAAATCATGTTGAAGTTCACGTCAAAATGCTTATGCCATATGTACACATATCCTGCTGCAAAACACAGCGATATCAGGAATAGGATCCCATAGAAT
Organism: uncultured Clostridia bacterium; assembly: GCA_946545505.1. Taxonomy (GTDB): domain Bacteria; phylum Bacillota; class Clostridia; order Saccharofermentanales; family Saccharofermentanaceae; genus Saccharofermentans. Next base: position 1,356 of record CAMNNN010000039.1, on the reverse strand, counting down.
ACTGTACTCACGCCTGCCTGACCTCTTTTTCAGTTCAATTATGCGACATCAATAACAACATCACCTGTAGTAACATCGATTACGCACTCGCCCAACTCGTCTCCGTTACCGTCACGGGGAATGCTGACGTCACCGGTTAATACATCTACATCAAATTCCTTATCCGAATTCAGTAACATGTAGATATCGCCTGTTGTGCACTCAAGATAGATATTCGCACCGTCGCCGATGAAGTTGATATCGCCTGTTGTTATGTCGATATTGATATCACCGGATGCCAATACGGTATCGAAATCAAGACAACCTGTAGTTACATTATAAACCAAGTTGACGCAGTCGATATCAGTCAGAGCAATGTCACCGGTTATTACATTCATCTCCAAGGTATCTTCGCAATCGAGCGTCGTCATGGTTATATCACCCGTCGTAACATCAACAGTTATATTCTCGAATCTGAAACCGGGACCGACTTCAACATCACTTGTTGTCGACTCGATCTTGAGATCTGCATACTCTTCCTCAGGAAGATAAACATATATCTTAGGAGTGTTATTTAAGAAGAAATCAAGATCCGATAATGTGCGGTTCACTTCAGTAGTAACGTACAACGTATCTCCGTCCACATAAGCATCATGCTCGACATTCTCAAAGTCGATACACTGGACATGGGTCTTGTCATCCTCAGACTGAAGAACATAAATATCATTTGTTACCGCGTTGACATCGATATTGGATATTTCTTCTTCAAAGTCAAAATCCACGGTTACCATATCCTTATCGGCATTCTTAATGCCATCCTTCATTACCTTCGCGATTGCCACTCCGCTGATAACTATCCCTACTACCAGAACACAAGCTGCTACTAAAGCTACTTTTGCTGCCTTACTCATAATCAATTCTCCTTACCGATAAACATAGATTTAATACCAAGGAGTATCTTCTTCGTAAGCCAGACAACTCCCTTAACTGTATAATTACATCCGAAGAACAACAGGACGGACAACGCACCGAGTGTGAGGAATAATCCGAACCCTGCTACTCCGATCATCGCTTCACCGCCAGCAAATGCAACGACCATAGCGACCAAGCTTGCTATAGAACCGACCGCCAAAGTCAGGTCGACAGAATAAAGCGTGATTACTATGCACCAAAGCGTCAGATACAATGATCCGATTACTGACACCACTGACACCAACAATGGGAACCATAAGGGAAATCCCAATATGAGAAGGATGATACCCCATACAGGCATCTTCTTCTCAGGCTTAACCTTCGCCTTAACGAGTTTGGACAGAGGGTACTCTGTCATAATAGTCTCAACTACCTTATCAACTGTTCCGATCTGCTCGATTGCAG
>CAMNNN010000038.1 GCA_946545505.1 uncultured Clostridia bacterium | reverse complement strand
GAAGAAGTTGTAGCCGAAGCACACGATAATTCCCACCACAAGCGATATCACAGTTTCTATGATCGTGGCCTTTTTACGCGACATGCCGAAAGCATCCATAAGGCTCGACACAACAGCCTCGAGTATGGACATGGCACTCGTTATCGCAGCGAAAAGCACCATGGCAAAGAATATGGTTCCTATTATATTACCGAGCTCACCCATCTGAACGAACACCTTCGGCAATGATACGAACATAAGCGAAGGACCCTTGGTCATTCCGTCCTTACCCATGAATACATATACGGCGGGGACGATCATAACTCCTGCGAGTACTGCAACGAATGTATCGAAGAACTCTATCTGGTTGATGGACTTAACGAGGTTCGTATCATCCGGCATATAAGAACCATATGCGATGAGGATACCCATAGCCACACTCAGACTGAAGAACAGCTGACCCAGCGCATCCATGGTTATATAGAATATCTCCTTAAGGCCGACTCCTTCGAAGTTAGGAATGAGATAGACCTTAAGTCCGTCAAAGCCGGTTACGACCTTGCCGGCCTCGTCTGTGCTCTTTATAGTCAGAGAGAACAGTGCAACTCCGATTACCATGATAAACAGTATCGGCATAAGGAACTTCGAGGACTTCTCGATTCCGGAACTGACGCCCTTGAAGATAATGGTCGAACATGCCATAAGGAAGATTATCATGAACAGGACAGGCTCGAACTTTCCTGAAATGAAATTGCCAAAGTACCCGTCTGTTGCAGCCTCTTCACCCTGGAATGTCGCGAATGCCCAGAAGTACTTCAATACCCAACCGCCGATAGCGCAGTAGTATGGCATTATGATTCCGGGAACCAGACATGAGAAGAAGCCTATCCACTTCCACTTGGGAGCAAGCTGCTTATAAGCCGTAAGGGGACTTTGCTTGGTCTTTCTTCCGATAACAACCTCTGTCGTGACGAGAGTGAAACCGAAGGTAAGTGCGAGAATGACATATATAAGGAGGAACAGTCCGCCTCCGTCTCTTGCTGCCAGATACGGGAATCTCCAGATATTTCCGAGACCTACTGCTGAACCTGCAGCGGCCAATACAAATCCAATCGATCCTTTGAAGGATCCTCTCTCTTTATTCTCCAATTCTCTTTCCTCCGTTAACGAACCCGGTAATTATACTACGGTTCGCCGCATATTATAAGCGGTTCATCCTCGCGATCGCGGATAGTGTAGGAATATTCACGGGACACACCTTCTCACACGCGAGTGCCTTGGAACACCCCTTCGCGAAATGCTTGTCGTAATTTCGCTTGATAGCTTTCTTGTCGCCTTTGCTTCTGGCGTTAATAAAGTAACTGTCATCGGCAAACAGCGGCCCGAAGAAGTTATCGCCCTTAACATAGTTGGGGCATGCCTCAAGACACAGTCCGCACTTAAGACATCTTCCTATCTGATACTCGAGCTCCTGGCTGTACTTATCGTCATGTTCGTACTCGCCTATGTATGTTGAAGCTTTCTTAAGATTTTCCTGAATGATTCCGCGGTCGACCACCAGGTCTTTGATTACCGGGAACTTCCTTAACGGTTCTATGACCAGCTCGGATCCTTTAAGCTTATTAACAAATGTATCGCATGCGAGCCGCGGCACACCGTTGATCACCATCGCGCATCCGCCGCACATCGCCTGAAGACATGAACACTCCCAGGACACTACATCCGGATTGTCCTTGCTGTTGATGGAATCTATTACCGCAGCGACCGAGACATTCATATCGCCTTCGTAAGTATATTCCTGCCAGAAAGGTTCGGCTCCGGGATACTGCTGTCTTTTGATCTTAACCCGCATAATCATCCTCCACTACAAGTTCCGTACGGAATTCCCCGTCCTCGAGGCTTACTATCGTTGCTTTCCTGAACGCATCATCAGTCTCAGGGTAATCGCTTCTTATATGCGAACCGCGGCTCTCGCGTCTGCTGTCCGCACAGATAAGCATAGCCTTGCCGAGATTAAGAAGGCCGTCGATCCTGTAGTTAAAGTATTCCAATTCCGACTTGTTGAAACTGATCTCATCTTTGATGGCAAGGAAGTGATCTACCGTCTCCATGCCTTTCGCGATGCTTTCCGCCGAACGCGCTATACCGAGTGCGCTGCCGATGGTGTCCGCGAGAACCGTCTTAACATATGAGACTGTTGTATCTCCCGTAACTTCTCTTCTCACGGCAAGTCTATCCTGTTCTGACTTAACAAAGCCGCTCCAATCGGAGCCGTCCGAACCCGGAGCGGAAGATGCGATGGATCTTGCTGCCACACGTCCGCTGTAGACCGCAGCGAGCAGTGAATTACCGCCCAATCTGTTCGCACCGTGATAAATCGAAGCACACTCGCCGACAGCATACAGATCCCTGATATTCGTCATATGGTTAAGATCCACCGCGATACCGCCCATAAAGAAATGGACCGTAGGCTTAACGGGTATACTCTCACGTGTGATATCGATACCTCTGTACTTCATGCACAAATCATATACTTCAGGCAGACGGTCGAGGATCTTCTCACGGCCCAGGAATGACACATCGAGGAAGATGTCCCTGCCCGTCTCATACATCGTACGCGACACTACATCACGCGGCATGAGATTACCTTTCTCCCCGAACTTATCTTCCATGAAGTAGACTCTCTTTCCGTCTTCCTCGTAATAGAGCCTTCCGCCTTCCCCGCGTGCCGCTTCTGAAACAAGCATATTCTTACGGTCAGTCTCTATCGCAGTCGGATGATACTGTATGAACTCGAGATTCTTAAGCTTAACTCCCTGCATCAGAAGTCTGCCTGCGGTATAGCCGTCGCACTGCGTCGAGCCCGTTGTCTTGCCGAACATCATATTCTGTCCGCCCGCCGCTATTACTACCGCATCAGCCGTTACGGCCTCGAGAGTTCCCGAAGCTTCGTTAAAGATCAGGGCGCCGCAGCACTTCCCGTCTTTAATAAGCGCACTGTGGAAATCCGACCAGAACCTGCGCTCTATGAGCCCCTGGCCCTCTAACCGCCTGGCCTCCATGACCAGCGCCGTCACTATCTGCTTGCCCGTGGACGTGCCTGCGAAGCACGTTCTCGGATACGTCTGCCCGCCGAAAGGCCGCTGCCTTATCTTCCCCTCCTCATCACGACTGAAGACGGTGCCGAGACTCTCGAGCCAACGGACTACCGAGGGAGCTTCAGTGCACAGCCCCGTGACAGCCTTTACGCCTGCGATGTTGCCGCCGCCTTTAAGAGTATCCTCGATGTGCTTTTCGATACTGTCGCCGTTGTCCTGACGGAGCACCGCATTGATGCCGCCCGCCGCCAATACCGACTGCGCCCTCTCTGAAGGAAACGGCGAGACAAGAACGGAATTGATGCCCCGGGAGGCACATTCTATCGCGCATGTAAGTCCGGATATTCCGCTGCCTATGATCAGAACCTTAGTCATACGATACCCTCCTTCACAAGCATGATATCCGTCCGCGTTATTATGACGGATGCCGCGATGAACAGAATGATGCAGATGATAAACACCACAGTGTCAACTCTCTTTCTCACGCGGGCAGAGTCAATCACTCCCTTTGTTATGAGAGCATTAGTCACCGATACGCCGATATGAATGAATACACATGCGAAGAATAATATCTGCACTATAAGAAGAGGAATTAATGCGTCCGCCAGATGCTTGAAAGTGTTGATATGAATTCCGATAAGAACAAGCATAAGCACTGCGCTCACCCTCTGCAGGATCGTCCTTACATTAAGAGCTCCGTATTTGATACCGTTGCCCTTATCGTGCGAGAAAACAAGTATTGAGACGGAGCAAAGCACATGAAGCAGGACCAGACAGGATAATGTGTGTCCGAGTATCTTCGTTACTAACTCGTTGTAACTGAATGTCAGGTAAGCTATGACCTGATAACACACATGAGCGACCAGAACGGCTGCCGATCCTAATCCGAGCCAGGCATTTATCTTCTTACCCATAAATGGTCCACCTTAGGAAGTAGTTCCCGCATATGCTCTACGGAATGACGGATTCTTATGTCGCGAAGCTCCGGCTTCGTGAATCCGTTCAAAATTACACTGTTGAGGAAACCGACGTAGCCGAGAAGCCTGATCTTGTTCTCCTCCTCCTGTATCTGTTCTGCGCTTAGCCCTTCGAAATAAAGCTCCATGATCCTGTTCCAGATACGGTCCGCCGTCTCCCTTGTAATACCTAAGAATTCCTCGGTATTATGTGGCTCGTCTTCAACATATGCGCAGTAGCACAGGAACAGACTTTGCAGGTCGAAGACGGGGTCTCCCGTACCCAGGGTCTCCATGTCGATAAGCATCGGCTCTTCATCCGCGATCATGACATTCTTCATCTGAAGGTCGCCGTGGATGATGTGCTTGTCCTCAGGCATCTTAATAAGCAGATCTTTGATCTTCGATGAGACATCGTCGGGAATCACATCGCTTAATGCATCCAGATTCTTTATGAATGTCTTCACTGCGGAAGGAAAATCATCCGAATCCGTCTGAACTCCGTGAACGGACTTTATCATATTCACATACTTGATCATGAGTTCATCGAACTTGTCGGGATTCTCCTTAAGAACATCATTAAGGTTATCGGCATGAAGAAGCTCAAACACCGAACCGTAGCTTGAACCAACGCGGACTATGTCATAGCTGATCGCCGTCGGGATACCCATGACGAATGCCTTCTTCGACTTAGCTCTTTCCCTCTCGATAAGAGGAAGCGTATCCGCTGAGTCATATACCTTAACTATCGTATCCTCATCTACCTTGTAGACAGTTCCGTAAGCACCCGTGCCTATGACCTCACAGCCTTCGACGGTTATGCTCTTCATCTTCTTGCTGATCTCGAGGATTTCCGTAAATCCCGTCATATCGAAGATATCATAGAGCTCTGATCCGGCATTACGCACCGAGAGAGGTTTATCATCTGCAGAGAACTTAAGAAGGACACGAAGCCCTGCACTCGAGATATAATCCAGTTCATCCGCATCGATAACGATACTTTTGCCGGGATTCTTCCGGAGAATATCATTCACTTCCGCCTCGAACTCGCGGGCGTTATCGTTATTGATTCGTCCGATAGGGAATACCGCGATCCGGTTTCCTTCGTCCTGTACTCTCATATGATTTCCCCTTATACGATATTATCGATGTAATACTCTGAGTATCTCAAAACTTCCTGGTTATAAGCATCCAACCCCAGCTGCTCGAGAAGTATCTGTATCCGAGAATGATATATTCTCCTGCGCCAGCTCGTAGAGATTGGGGATCATGCTGTCAGCCATTCCGCCGCCCTCTTCTACGGAAGCAAACGAACTCTCGAAACTCTCGACATATATCATGACCAGATTATGGCAAGCGATATTGCCGCAGGACACAGTAATGCGATGTAAGGCATAATGGAACCCCCATTATTTAATATAAATAATGCCTTAAATCTAACACACCGCCACTATGTATTCAAATCCGGCACTCCCACATAACCTGACTGCTCTATCATCTCCTGCCCTTCGGGCGACAACAGCCAGTCCACGATCCTCGTGACATTCGGGTTAGTATTATCTGCTCTGTAAACGACATAGAAATATGTCGTCAGAGGATATGATCCGTTACGGATATTCTCAGCATCGGGATATACGCCGTCAACCGACAGCATCTTAACATTGTCATTGCCGACAAGGCCTGTCAGATAATAGCGGAATGAATATCCTATCGCACCGCCGAAGATCGCGAGCGGATGTCTTCTGTCGAGCATGTCGCCATCCATGAATCTTTCCATCATGGTCTGGCTTCCGGAACCGCTTATTCTCGTCACGGGATTGATCATGCGGTCAGGACCTCCGACTTGACTCCAGTTCGTGATCCCGTTTCTGTATATCGCTCTTATCTCATCCGATGTAAGCCCGTCCACCGGGTTATCCGTATTAACAAAGAATACGAAAGCCTCCATGCCGACAGGGACCATCACAAGTTCCACTCCCTGCTCCTGCGCATACTGCATCTGTTCAGCACTCGGATGTGCCGTGAAGAACAGATCCGTGCGTCCGTCTACGACTGCCGTAAATCCGCGTATCGTATTCTGATACTGCATCACGGAGTCTTCCGCGAAGTTCTCTCCGTACTTGTTATCATCATCGAAGACTCCGCCCTCGAATGTAACCGTACCTTCCGGATAGCAGTTATCTATAACAGAAGCATATACGGGAACGAGCGCAGCGGCTCCGTCTAACACAGGCAGGTCATCGCCCGGCTCGAGATGAAAGCTGCTGTTGACTCTCGCGAGATCCGACTCCTCATTATGCGGAAGGAAACGGCCGACATCGACCATACGGAGCTGATTCGCACCCGAGAAGTTATTCTTCAGACGCCTTGTTATGGTTACATACAACCCCGCATTTATACCTGCGAACAATGCCGCGATCAGAACAAGTGATAACGCTCTTTTCATGGCCAGATCTCCTGCGAGATATAGTAGATTATCGAGGAATTACGGTAGGCGTAGACTATGTATCCCATATGCACGAGAGTAAGCACCGTGCATACTATGAGCATAAAAGTCAACGCCTTTAAGTACGTCCTGTCACTCATATCACATACCTGCAGTGCCGGTCGCAAAGGAAAGGACCATAATCATAAAAACGAAACCGACCGCAAGGACATTGAAAACTATCATGGTAATAAAAAAAGCCTTGACTACGGTACTGACCTTCCTGCCGTCAGCCTTGGCCTTCATTGAATCCTGAATAAAAAGAACCATCGACCATATAGTAGCCGCCACGAATCCCAGCAATATTAAGACCGGAACCATTACAAGGAGATCATATACATCCATAGAACATCCTCCCTTATCTGTATAGTGTAATTTTACACTTTTTGCGCACAATTGCAACTGTCATTTGTTAACAAAAGGCCGTCCGGAGACGGCCTTCGTTCAATCAACAAACGTCTTATCAGGCGCTTACCCAGAAACCGTGGAGGTTGCAGTAAGCATAAGCCTTCTTAACCTCAGCTCCGGAAAGAACCGTGAATACAGCGACGGGATCGTCACTAGGATTAAGGCTCGCGATCTGAACGCCTGCTGTCGTATCAAGGATAACGAACTGAATATAGTGCTCTGCTGTCATAGGATGAGCAACGGAGCCTACAGATACCGTTACCTTATCACCTTCGCGTGCAACAACGGGAACGTGCTTCTCGACTGCCGCATCAACTGCACCGGGAACAAGCTCTTCCATAGCCTCGCCGCAGCATGACATGGGAACGCCGGAGTTAATGACCTTGATCGCGATATTACCGCAGTGCTTACAACGATATACTTTGATTTCCATAAGTTCGATCTCCTTTAGATATGGGATGATAATAAGTCAATTCTAACACGACAGTTATTAATTAACTGTTACGCTTTCACTCAGCAGTTTCCTGTGTAAACGTACTTCAGTTTCTCACGTGCGACATCTGCAAGTTTATATACGGTCTCGACGGGAGTCGGTGCACTGTCATCCATATGGAAGCAGGGATGGAAACGCGACACATGAAGCGGTATCTCAGGATTGATGGACGCGATCCACAAAGACATCTTACGGATCTGCTCCTCGTCGTCACTAATTCCCGGCACGATGAGACACGTGATCTCGATATGCGCGGTCTTCGCCGCCTCTTCGATGAAAGCCATCGTCATGTCGAGGTCTCCCTCGAGGACATTCTTATACTTGTCCTTGTCGAAGCACTTAAGATCAATATTCATCGCGTCTATATAAGGACTGATCTGACGCAGCACATCAAGCTCCGCAGTACCGTTGCTTACGATGACATTCTTCAGTCCCTTCTCATGAGCAAGCTTCGCCGTATCACGCACATACTCGTAGCCTACAAGCGGCTCGTTATAAGTGAAGGCGATACCTATGTTGCCCGCCTCCTTATAACTCTCGGCGAGCTCCACGATCTGCTCCGGCATCATGACGGCAGCACTCTGCGCGAAAAGCTTCGCACCCTCACCCCAGGAGATCTCGTTGTTCTGGCAGAACGGACACCTTAAGTTGCACCCGTAGCTTCCGACTGAGACTATTTTCGAGCCGGGGAAGAAATGCCTCAGCGGCTTCTTCTCGATAGGGTCGAGCGCTACTGAAGTTACGCGGCCGTAATTGGCTTCCACCACTTCCCCGTCACGGCAGATCCTCGCGCCGCAGTAACCGAGTACTCCTTCCTTAAGATCACAATGTCTGTAACAAACTTTACACTTGCTCATTTGTGACGTACCACCTCAAACCTTTGCAGGCAAATACTCTCCCCTGATGATATTCCTCCCTTATGCATGGCTATCGAGACCTGCTCTTCGACAGTATCCACGCCTTCCAGATCGGGAAGCAGAAGCCCCCTTCTACCGTCCGGAGTCGAGACGATAACACCGTATCTTCTTACATCTAATTTATCCAATGAATCTATATTCTCAGGTTCCGTAAGCACATCGACATTTATCTCGAGTTCGGGCAGTTCATCTGATGTAACTGCCGGGAATCTCGGGTCTCTCGTCGAAGCGCTGACGGCATTATTTATTATCTCCTGTGCAACGCATGAAGTCGTGGGCCCGATCGTTCCTATACATCCGCGCAGTTCGCCGTTCTTGTGAAGTGAGACGAATGCTCCTGCCCGGCGGTTAATAAGCTCATCCGGAAGGTCCTCAGGCAACTTAAGTTTTCTGCCGTCTGCGATGTAACTTGTAAGTGAACGGCGCGCGAGTTCGACATATATATCACTCATATTGACCTCCCTTCGGGATAGAAAGAGCAGATGCCGTAACCGACGCCCGTAACATCCTCATGTGAATATGCATTTGCCTTGACCTTTATACCGTCCCATGCCCCTGCCATTATCACGAATGATCTGTGGCCGCACTCTGCCGCACGGTCACAGAAGCCCTCATCGAACTCAAGCAGTTCACCGAATGCCGCGCGGCTCATGACGTCCATTATCTTCTCATCGTATTCGGGACCTTCCTTCGCGAAGCCGTAAGGACCATAATCCTGAAGCTTATGAGACAGATCACCGCTCGCGATGAACACCGCTTTACGGTCCAGTGAATCTACGGCTTCCGCGATCATTTGCCCCAGTCTGTAGTGGTCGCGGTAAGAAAGCCCTGACAGCCCTATGCGGACGATCTTACCACCTTCATATCTGTTACGTATAAACCACAGCGGAACCATAGTGCCGTGATCAAGTTCCGGGTCACGTTCCCCCTTCGTACCGCACGGAAAATCTTCCCGTGTAGCAATCTCGCATATCTTATCGACGAGCTTATCATCGTACTTCTCTTCGAAAGTGACCTGCGGCGCTCTGAATCTCGCGAACGAACCTCTCGCACCAGGGCCCGGCGAGATATGGAAATAATCGTAATACATAACAGAGTGGGGACTCGTTATTATGATCGTCTCAGGATTCAGCGACGCAACTTCATCCGCGGCTTTCTCATATGCTGCGATGGTCTTCGCGACCTGCCTCTCACTGCCGCGTCCTACAGCGGGTACGATAAGAGGAGGATGAGGGACCATGAATGAAGCCAGTAAAGCCATGCTAATCCTCCGGCGACCAGCTGTCCTGCAGTTCTTCAATCACTATATTCTCATCTACTTTAACGCAGATCTGGAACTCATCCTCATAGACGATCTCATCGCCCGGGAAGTTGGTATAGATAACATCGTATGGATGGTTATACCTCTCGAGAAGCCAGAGCAGCGGCTGTATCATCTTCATCATCATCTCGCTGTTCTCAGCCTTGAACCAGCAGAT
>CAMNNN010000037.1 GCA_946545505.1 uncultured Clostridia bacterium | reverse complement strand
GGTATCGAACCTCCGGAAGAGCCTTTTATCTGACCTTGTTTCTGTGCTTTAAGGCCAAAGCTCCGATTATTGTTATCAATCCGCAGATAATTACACACAGGTAGAAAGATATGCCGCGGCTCAGAAGTTCGAGCCTGATCGCATCATCATATCCAATGAGATTCGTGAATCCGTCGATCGTGATATAGTCGGCGACACCCATCGCGCCCGGAATCGGAACGCAGTTATAGCCGATGGTGATCAGACACTGCGAAGCGAAGATATTCGGTATGCTTCCGGCAGTCGCACCCAGTGCAGTCCACAAGAACGCGGGTACCATGAGCTGAGATACTCTCTGAAGAATATTAAATATGAAAGCCTTGATAAGGCCTGCTGCTTTGCCTGACATGATGCTCACGCATTCTTCGTAATCCCGGCGGGCTTTATCTATCTTGGTTATCTTGGACTCGAGGTTCTTGATAAGCTTCTTTCTGTGCATGAATCCGACGAGCTTCTCGAGGGCGTCAAAGATCTTCCTGCCCTTTCTAAGACACAGGTAGAAGAATACCGCGAAGCCCGCGTACATGATGAAGCCCAGCACGATAAGGACTTTCGAGACGGTGCTGAATCCCATGAAGAGCTCACGGTTGATGAAGATCGCCACGATACCTACTACGACTGTCGCGAACGTGTACATGACTACGTTTATGATGAGTGTGACCGTAGCTACACCGGCGGGAATGCCGTTTCTTATCATGAAGTAAGCGGCTGCGGGTTGGCCTCCGGACGAGGAGGGGGTTATCGCAGAGAAGTAGATGTCAGAAGCGCAGTAGAAGGTGTCGTCGCGGAAGCGGGAGCGTATGCCGGAGCTTCTTAAGAGCACTCCAAGCGCAGCCCCTTCGAAAAGTATATATCCCGCCACGCACAGGAAAGCCGCGAGTGTCCACAAAGGGGACGCGTCCTTCAAGCTCTGTACTATCTCGGGTATAGTTATGCCGTCACTGCTTCTGAGTACAGCCCACACTGAGAGCGCGGCAAGTATAGGGAAGAGTAAGGCCCAGAACAGTTTCTTCTTATCGTACATATATCATCCTTATGACGTCATATCTGCTAACTTAAGATATTTTATCTTACGGAATACCGGAGCCGATACGAGTGCAGTAAAGAATATCGTTATCAATGTGGAATAGATACAGCCGGTCCACTGAATTCCGTGTTCGAATCTGACCTGATCTGACTCCAGAAGACGTACGATATTCAGTTCCAGACCATTGCCGCATATCAAGCCGAGGATGATTCCAATGACGGTACATACTGCAAGTTCGCTCGCGACATAAGTGATGGTCTTAGCGAGTGAGAATCCGTTAACTCGCATGATCGTAAGTTCTCTCTTCTTCTGGTTGATCAGCATTGATACGAGGTTAAGAAGAATGAAGTATGCGAGCATTGCAGACATGCCTATGAGAACGAAGGAGAGTGCATCGAGAGCAGATGCTACATCAAGATAGTAATCTCTTAACTCGATATTATTCTTGAACTCCGAGATTCCTTCTATCTGATCTATGTCTGATATGAGATTAAGCGGGCCCTGTTCATTCTGGAATATGAAATACGAATTGTACTGAGGTTCCTCTCCGAATATATCTACGTAATTCTCGGGTGTCATGAACGAATAGAAACCCAGATTGTTTTCATATATTCCTGCGATCGTAATCGTATACGGGTTCAGTTTGTTGTCGTAAACAATAAGTGTATCACCGGGGTGAACGCCGTAGTATTCAGAGAGCTTGCTATGTATCCAGATTCCGGAACGCGAGGAATCAAGATGAGTGCCGGTATCTGCATCGTTAAGAGTGAAGTACGGATTAATCTCATCAAGATCTCCGCAGACTAACTCGATGGCAATTGTCGTACCTTCTACTTTTGCTACTCTGTAGTAATCGCTCATCTCTAAGTATGTTGTTCCGTTGTTGTTGAGTGCCTCGAGCACTTCCGCCTCGGCATCAGGATTACGTACGTTATCGAACTTAACTTTATAGTCGTAGTGCTCATATATAATAAACTGGTTCGAGATCGAATTCTTGATAGCGAACTGCATTCCGAATCCGGCTGACAACAGTGTGCAGCATCCGAGTACGCTTACGATAGTCGCGATTACTCTCTTCTTGTCAGACAGCATGTTCATCACGATAAGCTTCGGATACAGGAACTTGACCGGCTTAGTTTTGCCCTTATGCTTGTGAACATGAGGGACGGGAGGAGCAAGAAGAGTGATGGCATTCGATGTCAGCATCGTAAGACAAGCAAACACGATTGTGAATGCCGCGAGTATTATCGCAGTGATCACAACTGCAACGACAAGATAAGGAACGAATGCATACTTACCCGCGCCGTAAACGAAGTTATGAGAATAGCCTTTCATGACAACAGGCAAGACTACGATGTATCCGAGTATAGTTCCGATTATCGCGCCTGCAAGGGTACCTGTGATACCGAACAACAGATACTTCGACAGAACTTCCTTGTTGAAGAAACCGAGTGCTTTGTTTGTGCCGATCTGGTTTCTCTGCTCATCGACAATTCTGCCGAGTGTCGCATAGATAACCAGTGCGGCGATAATAACAAATACTGCCGTGAATGTTCGTCCGATATCAGAGAGGTTGCCGCCAGTTCTGCGGATGATAGAGTACGAACGGTTAGCTGTTACATCAGAGAATAAGAACCTCGACGGATTGCTGATGTCGAGCATATCTCTGGCGGCCTCGAACTGCTCGAGACTTTCTTCATATTCCGCGAGTCCTTCAGCATATTCATCCTCAGCAGCCTGCAGTCTCTCGAACGATTCCTCATATTCACGAAGTCCCTGTTCATAAGCGGAGAGCCCGTAATCGTATTCTTCAGATCCTGACTGATACTCTGCAAGTCCCGTGAGGTAAGCCTGACGGTTTCTCTCGTATTCTGCGAGACCTGCATTATAACGGTCGAGAGCTGCATAGTACTGTGCCCAGCCTTCATCGAGCGGAGCACGTGCTGCATTGTACTCAGCGAGTGCCGCATTATACTCGGCAAGCCCGCGGTTATACTCTTCAAGACCGGCATTATATTCAGCCTGTTTCTGGTTAAAAAGATCTATCGAAGAATTAAGTTCTTCAAGACCTTGATAGTACCTGCTCATGCCGCCGTAATACTGATTCCATCCGTTCTGTACTTCGTTGACGGCATCGGTGTACTGGATGTAGTAATCGTGTCCTGTCTCCCACTGTGATACTGAATCAGCAAGAGTGTTGTACTGAGGAAATACATCGAGCACTCTGTCCGCCGCGATACCGGAAATATACTGATGCCATGAAGACACTCCTACGGGTAGTTCCGGCGGGTTGCCCGTAGCGGCAGAATAAGCCGCAGCAAGTGTTTCCTCGCTTAGGTTCAGCGTGCGAAGCAGCGTCTCGAGATTTACGGAAAGCGGCTGAGCTATATCGATAGTTACATCTCCCGGCAATACATATCTGTTGATGTGAGAATTGCGGTCGTGGTAGTCGACAGGTGTCGTAACCTGTGACCAGTCGAACACGTCGGCATAATCTCCGATAAGAGCATTCAGTATGCTATGCAGATTCGTGGCGAAAGGAACAACGTTGTTATTGATAGTGTTCGTCGCGTCCTGCAGCTGCTGTTCAAGATCTGCGGCCTCAGCGGCATGTGAATCTATCTCTGCCTGTGCCTGATTAAGTCTGGATTCCGCGCCCGCTAGCTGCTGCCTTGCTTCATCAAGCTGTATCTGTCCCTGAGCAATCTGATCTGCGAAATACTGCAGCTGAGCTTCACCGTCCACAAGCTGCTGATGGGCAGCATCAAGCTGTGCTCTTGCGGCTTCAAGCTGGGCTCGGGCAGGGGCGAACTGTGCTTCTGCGGCTTCGAGTGCCGCGAGATTAGCCTGCAGTTCCTGCCATCCTGCGGCAAGCTGCCTTTCTGCATCTTCGAGCTGTATACGTGCATTCTCGAGAGTAGTCTGTGCTTCATCAAGCTGCTGCCTTGATTCTGCAAGCTGTCGCTCGGCATTCTCGAGTTCAGCTTCACCTTCGGCCAGTTCTGCCCAGCCGTCATCTATCTGTGCTCTGGAATCATTAAGTTGTGCAAGTCCTGCGTCGAGGTCGACCTGGTATCCGTCTATCGTTTCTTCATATTCGGAACGGATGCCGCTGTAGATAATTCCGCCGCGCTCTTCGATTATGGGTTCAAGTTCGTCCTCCATGTCACGCACAGCTTCGAGATATCTCTTGTCGAATCTGGACATTCCCTCAGTGCAGTTGAACCTGAGAAGGATTGAGGTGAATAAGTCGTGTCGAGCCTCGGAATCGAATCCGTCCAACGGTATAACAGCACACAGATTGTTGTTAGTGTACATGGCTATAGCGAGGTTGTTGGCGTGGTAAATAATACCGGTAACCACATATTCGTCATATGCAAGTTCATCCGGTTTGTTGCCGTCCTCGTCGACGAACGATACATGATCGCCGATGCTGATCGAATTCTCTGTCGCGAGATCCTGTTCGACCAGACACTCGTTATTGGCGAGCGGAAGTTCTCCTTCGAGGAGAATAGGGGTGCTGATATTATGCGTGAGTGACATTACATCGACAGTGACGGGATTACTGTCAGTTGCCAACGAACATGTGAGCGTGAATTCACCCTCCGCTGCACTAACACCTTCGAGGGAAGAGAAGTAGTCGATGTCTTCCTGCTTGGCACCGTAATTGTAGAACAATTCAGCGTCGCGGTAATTCGATTCGTTGTAGTAGTAATTACCGTTGTTTAAGATCGTCTTGGATGCGAAGCTTACACTAAGAAAGATGGAGGTCGCGAGCATAGCGATAACAACGACAGATACGTATGAGACTATCTGTTTCTTGATCGTTCTTAGTGAATCTTTAAGCTGCGTCCTCTTCATAAGTCTTACCAAACAAGATCCGTCGCAGAACAGGGACTGAGATTCTTCTTGATGTTCGAGACAACTCCGTTTCTCATCGTAACGACACGGTCAGCCATCTTCGCTATCTGCGTATTATGAGTGATCATGACGATCGTTGTTCCCTTGGTCTTAACTACATCTTCGATAACGGACAGAACTTCGATACTCGTCTGATAATCGAGTGCGGCCGTAGGCTCGTCAGCGAGAATAAGCTTCGGGTTCTTAACGATGGCTCGTGCGATCGATACACGCTGCTGCTGGCCTCCGGACATCTGGCCGGGGTAGAAGCCTGCCTTCGCACTGAGCTTAACCTTATCGATAGCATCCTCGGGCCTCATGGGATTATCAACAAGCTCTGCGATATATCTGACATTCTCGAGAGCAGTCAGGTTAGGCATAAGGTTATATGCCTGGAAGACGAATCCCAAGAATTCTCTTCGGTACATCGTAAGCTCACGCTCGGTAAGGTGTGAGATATCGCGGCCTTCTACGAGAACAGTGCCGCTCGTAAGTGTATCCATTCCGCCGATGATATTCATAAGTGTGGACTTACCGCATCCTGACTCACCGAGGATAACGAGGAATTCATTTTTGTATATGTCGAGGTTAAGTCCCTTCAGAACATGTAACTTCGATTCACCGTTCTCGTAGTCTTTCTTAAGATCTCTGATGCTGATGAGAAGATCCTTCGGTTCTTCAGCGATGAGAGGGAAGCCCTTCTCATCAACGGCCATCGCCGTAAGGTAAGCCAGGTGCTCGCACAATTCAGTATCGATTGAATTGAAGGAGGTCCCGTCCTTCTTGTTGATTATCTCGATGCAGCCAACAATTTCTTTATTGCTTAGGAGGGGAACGCATATGAGTGAGAATACAGTCATACCGCAAGTCTCTTCCGGCGTTAAGGTGTATTCCTTGCCCTCTGACTGTGAGATAAGGATGTTCTTCTGAGATGAAGCTACAGTTCCTACGACACCTGTACCGATCCGTATGCTGGCATTTGAAATATCAAGAGGGCCGACGCTCGTAGCAGGGAACAGTCTGTCTTTCTTGTTGTTGAGAACCCAGATTGTGCCGCTTTCAGCTCCAAGCGCGTCAAGTATGACATCTAATACCGATGTCAGTGCTTCATCGATGTTTTCTGAATGGTAAACATGCGTCAACAATAATCTTGTTGCTAATGTAAACCGTTTCTCAGCAGCCATTTATTGACTAATCCCCCAGAATTTAGAAAAATATTAATATACTAAAAGGATTTTATCACTTTCGAAGGCTCTATGACTGAGAATAAGAACTTGTTAAACAAACATTCAAAATCCGGGTCTCCGGTCTATAAATTCGTCTTCTTCCTGGTAAGACTTATATTCGGCAGCAAACCTGAGCCCGAGTTTATATTGAATGACTTCGATAAGGTGGAGCCGCCGTACATCTTACTGTCGAACCATGAGTCATTCTACGATTTCTACTATCTTTACAGGCTCCCTCATAAGAGAAGGCCCATCTATGTAGTTAACAGGCTTTACTGCAACATGCCTTTCTTAAAGCAGCTGAACAAGCATACCGGCATGATTCCGAAGAAACTGTTCACCGACGATATGGTCACTCCCGTAAGGATCATGAGGACCCTTAAGAACGGCGCCCCGGTAATAATCTACCCCGAGGGAAGAATGTGCATTGACGGCAGGACCAACAGGATCGCGGAGCCTGGCGGCGCCTTCTATAGAAGACTCGGCGTCGACATCGTGCTCGTCAGGGTAAACGGCGCCTTCTACGAGAAACCTAAGTGGCGTAAGACCCGTTACCGCACACCCGTAACCGTCACGGTCGAGAAGGTGATCACAAGAGAGCAGGCAGCCGCTATGAGCGGGGAGGAGCTTAACAGCGTCATCGAGAACACTATTCGAAATGATTCCGGCTCGCACCTGCTTTGCCGTTACCCGCAGAAAGACAAGGCCGAGGGCCTTCACAACATCCTTTACCGCTGTTATGCGTGTGACTGCCTTTATACTACAAGCACCAAGGGCAATACCATCTCCTGCTCCAAGTGCGGCAAGACCTTCACTCTCGGTGATGATTACAGGTTTACAGAGGAGCCGTATACTATCGCGGCCTGGTACGATCACATGACCGAAGTGGAACTTAGGGACATAGAGAACATTGATATCAGTGCGGAAGTTACGACAATTATCTATTCGAACACGGGTAAAAAGAGAAAGGAGAGAGGCTTCTGCAGAATGACTTATAACGAGGTCTCATATAAGTCTCAGAATGTATCCTTCACATATCCGATGGAGAAACTTAACGGTATAGTGTTCACGAGCGGAGAGCATTTCGAACTGTACTATGAGGACGAGATGTATTTCTTCTGCCCGGACGAGAATCCTGTTCAGTCTGCCAGATGGGCGCACATTGTTGATATAATCAAGTCCAAGAAGGAGACTGAGCGGACTGATGGAGAATGAGAACAGACTTATAAATCTGCCTAAGAAGACGGTAATTCAGGTTACTGCATTACTGGCTTCCATCATGCTTGTATCAATCGCTCTGACTTATATTATTCCCGGAGGAGATTTCGGAACTTTGGCCGACGGTTCTCCCGATTATTCCGTTTATGTAAGGAGGGACGATTATTCCGGAGTTCCCATACTTAAGGGCATATTCGCACCCGTACTCGTATTCTTTACGTCGGACGGAATAACCCTGCTGGCTCTTGCTTTATTCCTTATCGTGGTAGCCGGGGCATTCCAGATAATGTCTGATGTCGGAGGAGTTCATTCTCTTATCGGATCTTTGAGCAGGAAGTTCAGTAACAGAAGAAAGCTTCTTATCGTTGCTATGTCGCTTATGTTCTATTCGCTGGGAGCTTTTCTCGGTCAGTTCGAGAATATGCTTACGCTTCTTCCTATCGTGGCATCACTTTGTGTGCTTATGGGTTACGATTCTTTCACAGGATTTCTGTGCTGCATCGCTTCGACCGGAATAGGCTTTGCCACTGCGATAACCAACCCGTTTACCGTAATTCTCGCTTCCAATATCATCGATGTTAACCCTCTTACCAAGATATGGTACAGAATCATCATATTCATCGCGGTTTTCCTGATCCTGATGGCTTATATCCTCCTGTATATCCGGAAGATCACCAAAGATCCTGCTTCAAGTTATACCTACGAGAGTGATGAGAAGATCCGCGCAGGGGAGAAGAAGGAGCTTTTCGAAGGGATTGATGAAGACCGCTTAAGAAGAATCTACACGGTATTCCTGGTGCTTGGCGTCGTTGCCGTTATAGTTCCGGCTATGATAGAGGCCGTAAGGAGCTACTCGGTGGTTTTCCTGACGGTTTATTTCCTGATAGGCGGCATAATCGCGGGATATCTCGCTTGTCACGACATGCGTAAGGTGGGCAAAGGCCTCAAGGTGGGTCTTACGAGTGCTCTGCCTGCGATACTGCTCGTGGCAGTGGCATCTTCCGTAAAGTATGTATTTGTTCAGGGAAATGTACTGCCGACCATCGTAAACCAGATGAATGAACTCACGAGCGGGGTAAAGCCCTTAGGAGTGGCTCTTATCGTGTATGGTATTGTGCTGGTGCTCGAATTCTTCATATCGTCGTCCACGGCCAAGGCTATACTGGTCATGAGCATGCTCTCTGTAGCGAATCTCGGCCTGTCCAAGACCATGCTCGTCCTGCTTTATACATTCGCTGACGGCTACACGAATATGCTTTTCCCGACATCTCCGGTACTGCTTCTGGGCCTTGCCATGATCAACATGAACTACTTCACCTGGGTCAGGAAAAGTGTCCCCCTGTTTACCGCGCTTACGCTGGCAGTTCTGGGATTTATAGCCCTGGGTCTTAGGATCGGATATTGATTTTGCCCCATATACACGCGTAATATCGCTAATTTTTATTAACTATTGCTGTTTTACAGCAGGGACCTCAGTTATTAAAATACGTAAGAATAAACTAGCATTAAGGTAGGGAGAAACTATGCTCACATGCTTCTCGACACTCGCGTGTCCCGACTTTTCCTGGCAGGATATTTACTCCATGGCCAAGGACTTTAACTTCGATGGTATCGAGATCAGAGGTCTCGGTAACGACATTTTCTCGGTAAAGGCTCCTCCGTTCAAGGATTCCGAGCTGCCCAAGACAATCGCGAAGCTAAAGCAGCTAAAGCTAGAGATTCCGTGTCTTTCTTCCGGAGAACCCGTTAATGACGTAAACACAAGACAGCAGGCAGAGGATGAGATCATCGCCTACTGTGAACTCGCGAGCAAGATCGGCGCGAGATACATAAGAGTACTCGGCGACCGCAATGCAGCTCCCGGCAAGGAAGTTGATGATGAGGTCGTAATCGAGACGATGAAGCAGCTTGTTCCCGTAGCTGAGAAGTACAATGTTACTTTGCTTCTCGAGACTAACGGTGCTTATGCTGATACCAAGAGACTTAAGAAGGTCATAGATGCTATCGGAAGCCACAAGGTAGCTGCCCTGTGGGATATGCATCACCCTTACAGATTCTTCGGAGAGACTCCGAAGCAGACTGTAGATACACTTGGCGAGTACATTAAGCATGTACACGTTAAGGATTCCGTCATGGAAGGCGATAAGGTTACCTACAAGCTCATGGGTACCGGTGATATGCCGCTTAAGGAGACTTTCGAGGCGCTTGAGGCTATCAATTACTCGGGTTACGTCTCACTTGAGTGGGTTTACAGATGGTCCAAGGATCTTCTTGACGCGAACATCGTAGTACCTCATTTCGCAGGCTACATGGAGCAGTACAGGGACCACAAGAACAAGGAGTCCCTTCAACAGGATAAGAGGGGAACAGGCGTATATCCCTGGCCCAAGGAAACCCTGATCGACCTGACATTCCCGGATGTTCTCGATAAGAT
>CAMNNN010000036.1 GCA_946545505.1 uncultured Clostridia bacterium | reverse complement strand
CTCTCCTACTCTTTACATTTCTGAATATAGAACGTCATGCTTTACATACTTTGGAATGATATTTATAACACTTGCTGTTGCAGTAAGACTGACTGATAAGCATAAGCCTGATCCGAAGGGAATCGCTCCTGTGGTAATTGCATGTGAAGTTGTTTTGCTTACGGCAAGACTGCTGTCATTAATAGGAATAACATTTACCTGATCCGTAATATGTAACTTTCAGCTATGAGTGTTATGTGCTATTATTGTCATGTAAATTTTACATGTTTACCGGGAGAAAAGAGAAATGGGTTTATTAGATGCATTCAAGAACATGATGGAGCAGCCTTCTGCTAAGGCAACTCCCGCACCCTCACAGTCCAAGCCGGCTCCGGCACCGATCAAATCGGCACCTGTCGCTTCACCTGATACTTTCAAGGTTAAGTTCTCAGATAATATGCCTTACTATGATCCCGAGTTCGGTTCTGTCGAGGTAATGTTCAACGGATTTGCAGAAGTTAAGTCCGAGAGCTGGGC
Source organism: uncultured Clostridia bacterium (assembly GCA_946545505.1). Classification (GTDB taxonomy): domain Bacteria; phylum Bacillota; class Clostridia; order Saccharofermentanales; family Saccharofermentanaceae; genus Saccharofermentans. The sequence continues at coordinate 9,480 of CAMNNN010000036.1, read as the reverse complement.
CAAGGATCCCAAGGGCCAGGACTTCGTAAGCAGCATCATCACAATGTCCATCAAGAAAGAGCTCATGGCCTGCGGTAACGATAAGGTTTCCTACAAGGATCTTAACCGTCAGGTAATCAGCATCAACAAGGCATGTACTGATGCTCTTAAGGAGAAGAATATCGAAGCCAAGTCTATCAATATTGCCTCCATCACACTTACTGCCGAGAGCCGTCAGGCTGTAGATAAGGCCAGAAAGGCTAAGGAGTTAGGTTAAATCTCAATTACTTCGCTGTCGTGAATCCGCCTGTTACCGTGTCGATAACAGCGTATTCGCATGTGCCGATATTTGTTCCGTCCTGATACCGGGAGAACACGTCGCATGAGATGACATTTCTGTTCTTGAATATACGCTTCACCGGCGTGTGGCCGACGACCTGCGTGAATTCGTGCTCTCCGTACATCTCTTCGTCTGAGTACTGCGGTCTGAACCACAATGGGGACTCCTCGCGCCACATGATATCGCTGTCGAGCCTGTTTACGGCTCTGATTATCCTGTCAGCATCGCCTCGCTTGTCGGGTTCCACATAACGGTTTACGAAGCTTTGTGTAAGTCCGCCGTGCGCGAAAAGAACATTATCCACTCTGTGTATGTATGCTATCTGCGACAGTGACGGCAGACTGCACTTAAGGCGGTTAAGCTTGTTGTTTACTGTGCTTATGGCGTAAGGTGAGAAGCCCGTCTCGAGTCTGTTCCATACATAACTTAAGTCGTGGTTGCCGTAACACCACAGTGTATCGTTGAAGTCCTTCTGGAACTTGACGGCACGGTCGTAGGTGCTCTCATAAAGTTCAATGTTGTATTCCTGCTTGTAATCGTCCGGAAGATCCATGAGACATACGGCCCTGTCCGCGATCCCGTCTTTAAGAAGGACCGTTGCCCGGTCAAACATTGAAGGTTTCAGGTGTACGTCAGGAATAACAAGCACTTTCATAATAAAACCATTATACATCAGTAAGCGCGGCGACTACCCTGAGGACAATGAGATTATATATGTAACGGGTACCTTTGATACATACACAGAGGACGGTTATACTTATTGTATTCTCAAGGAGGCATCGCTTGTATGAGTATCACGGATGAAATAGTTAAGACACTTTACCTTGAACAGGATCTTGAGTATAAAGATCTTCAGGCCAAGATAATTCCGACAGTGGATGCGGATGCCGTTATAGGTGTCAGAACGCCTCAGTTAAGGGCATATGCCAAGGAGCTCAGCAGGAGAGAGGATATCGGACAATTCCTTGATGAACTGCCTCATAAGTATTTTGATGAGAATCAGCTTCATGCATTCATAATCGCAGGGATTAAGAACTACGATGACGCGATGGCAAGGCTCGAGGCATTCCTGCCGTATGTTAACAACTGGGCTACCTGCGATCAGATGTCGCCGAAGGTTTTTAAGAAGAATAAGACTGATCTTCTGAAGCATATAAGAATGTGGATCAAGTCAAAGGATACCTACACTGTAAGGTTCGGCGTAGGCATGCTTATGGAGCATTTCCTGGATGAGGATTTTGATGTGAAGTATCCCGTGATGGTAAGTAAGATCAGGTCTGACGAATACTATGTAAACATGATGATCGCCTGGTATTTTGCTACGGCACTTGCCAAGCAGTATGACGCTGTGATCCCCTTTATCGAGGAGAGAAAACTCGATGTGTGGACACATAACAAAGCGATCCAAAAATCCATAGAAAGTTACAGGATTACAGACGAGCAGAAGGCATACCTTCGTACTCTCAAGATCAAGAAGTAAATGATTAAGCGGGCTGTTCCGCAGGCTGCTCGGCGGGCTGTTCTGCGGGCTGTTCTGCCGGCTGTTCTGCGGGTGCCTCGGTAGCCTCTGTGGGAGCAGTGGTAGCTTCCGTCGGAGCGGGCGCCTCAGTTGCAGCTGTAGTTTCTACAACAGGCTCGGGCTGTACGGGATTTACGACAGGCTGTGCGGGTGCTGCATCAGGTACGACTTCGAGCTCAGGTGTGGGCGTTGCAGTCGGACGGGGAGTAGGTGAAGGTGTTGCTTCAGAGGATGTCTCAGCAGTTTCTTCCGTCTCCTCAGTTTCTCTTATATAGATCGAACCGTCACCGAGTCCTACAAGGATCTCGTTGCTCCATCCTGTAGCAGTGCAGATGGAATCACGAAGTTCCCATCGGTCGAGCATGCACATAAGAAGGAAGTCACTTAAGTCGTATTCCGTCAGAGGCTCTGAGAGGGCTTCTATTCCGTTAGTACCGGTAATCGTTATCTTCTGTCCTGCAATGACGTTTAATTCGCCTACAGCGCCCGTAGCAGGATCCTTGCATGTGGCGGTGATATTTCCTGATGTGAGGATGAGTTCGACGGAACCGTCGCCGTTAAGATGAACGTAGCCTGACGATCTGCCGGCATTGATGTCGAGAAAGCCGCATGTGATCGTGAAAGACTCGCCTGCGGGAAGGGAAGCGCCGTTCTCGAAGAACAGACCGCCGCTTCTGATCTCTACTGCTGCTGTGCTGCCGTTCTTGGTGATGGAGATGAGGCTGTCGTTCTCGATGGTTACCATCTTACGGTTGTCTATAGCGATAGAAGCCGTGCCGTCGCTTCCTGTCAGGATGCAGTCGCCGGTATTGAGTCTTTTGCCGTTGTCGTAGGATTTAACATGGCCTGTGGAATCAGCGAAAGTAACAGTTCCCGTGGAAGTTACGACAACCATGCTCTTGGAATAATAATCCCTCGTAAGATAGATGACGCATGCGATGATTGCGCCGAGCAGAACGATCGTTAATCCGAATAGGATCTTCTTAGTTGTAGAGTATCTTCCGCGTCCGTAAAAACTCATGTTAAAAGCCCCCTGCAGATATCATTATAGCCCTTTTTTATATTATGGACTAATCAGATATCCGCGGGAGGCTTAAAGTCTTAACAGATCAGTTTCTGAATACTGTTATCAGAAGTCGAGTGCTACTGAATTTGTTACGTCAGCGCCGCCCTGGAGATCCTGGTAAACATATACGAGGTTCCAGCTTCCGTCATTGCATACGAGACAGCAGTAGTTCATTCCGGAAACAACCTGGCTTGCAAGTACTGCAACGGGTACTACATCTTCAGGAATGATATCGCCTGTAAGATCTTCAGCTGCTGCGTCTTCCCAACCTCCGAGCAAAGGCTCGCCCTGGTCGTCTGCAAGAACTGCAGTGTTTGCACTTGAAGATGCTGCATAATCGATAACCTTAACGTCTTCTACAGATACGGTGTCGCCTACATCCTGAACTGTAACGATAGCCCAGTAGGGAACAGCGTCAGGTACTACGGCTGTAGCCTTGCACAGGAAGCTGCTTCCGAGAGGATTCGATGAGGGCGTTCCGAGATAAACTACGGGCTCGTAGTTAACGCCTACGTAGTTCTCCATGGCTGCATCGAAAAGGCTTGTGAGGTCTGCTGTCATCTCATAAGAGAAATCACCTGAAGCTGCAGGAGCCTGCTCCTCGATTACAGTCTCTTCAGGAGCTGCCGATGTCTCAGCGGGCTCTGAAGAGCAAGCCGTAAGTACGGAAGCTCCGAGTGCTGTGATCAGTAAAACGGACAATAATTTTTTCATTTTTTTCACACCTTTCTTAATAGTGTTTGTCTTTATCTGCTCCCGGTATCTTCGGGAATGTTCCGATTATTAAAGACTTCACTTCGGGAGCATCCTTCGAGGCTCCCTTTTCTGTTATATGTAACGTCCATGGTTATAATGTCTCTTCCCACATATCAAAAGCATTGTTGATTATGGTGCGAAGCCTTATAAATCTGTTAGATTCAAAACCTGTCTTATCCCCGTACATAACCGGTATGCTGAATTCGCTCGTGGGAATACCCCATTTGGCACTTGCCAGGATCATCGTTCTTTTCCAACCGTAATCTATATAAGTAAGTGAGAGTTCATCAAACACCTGATTTCTCGTATACCCGTCAAGACACAGATTTCTCGCTGATGTCATGATTGCTGATTTCATATGTTTCCTCCGTTACCCGGGCTGTCGCCCTGTTACTCATATATGTAATCATTTGAGCTCATACGGACCAATGGTCAATGTTTTCCTATCGTGTCGCTTAAACAACAGAATAGGGTGAAAGTGTTGTAAAATAGTTTCATGATTAAGATTAATGCTGAGAATGTTACAAGATACAGCCGTAACTCAGTGCTGTTTGATATAGAGACGACGGGGCTCGATCCCGAGATCGACCGTATTATCGAGATCAGCGCATTGAAGATTGAGAATGGGGAAGTGGTTGATGAGTTCTCGACGCTGGTTAATCCCGGAATCCCCATTCCTTATATGGCTATGAGCATAAGCGGAATATCCGACGATATGGTTAAGGATGCTCCCGATACTAAGACTGCACTTAAGGCCTTCATGGAATTTATCGGTGATTCCGTACTTACAGGTCATAATATCGACAGGTTCGATCTTATTTTTATAAGACGTGATGTTTCTGAATATCTCGGACGGAAGATTACGAATGAGCATCTGGATACACTGGTCATCGCCAAGCGTTATCTTCCTCAGCTCGAGAGCCGCTCTCTTGAATCGCTCTCTGCATACTATGGTGTGTCTTATGAAGGCGCGCACAGGGCATTGAACGACTGCAGGATTAATCTTCAGGTTTTTATGAATCTGGCAGGGGAGGCTAATAATCCTTCGGAAGAGGCTATGGCTGTTAAGGTTTGTCCGGTATGCGGAAACCTGCTTAAGCGTCGCACCGGTAAGTTCGGTGAATTCTACGGATGCAGAAGCTATCCCGAATGTAAATATACCGAGGATATCAAGTAATGCAGGTAATCAACGGTCAATGGATAATGGAAGGCCTCGACTGGAATGACGAGGGCTGTATCAGAAGTTCCGGTGAGCTCCTGGAGGTTATCGAGAAGGTTGGATTCATGCCGCTGTTCGGTAATCCCATACCCGGATTCTCGGTGGAAAGCATGACGGATGCAGATTACTGGTGGACAGGTGATGAGCGGTACGATCCTTGGGAATGGAGAATGGTCCTCGCACGAACCGGCAAAGTAGCCTACGGAAAGTTCTTCGGGAATAAGGCCGGATTCGTATCCAGGAAATGGTTTCCGTACTTCGCCAATTACCGCCGTAACGGGTACGACTTTGATTCGTCTTATGAAGACGGCAAGTCCACGTATAAGGAGAAGCTTCTGATGGATCTGTTTATCCCCGAAGGTGAGGAGATCCGTGATATCAAGCCATCATCTTTGGAAAAGCGCGGATATGCATCCGAGCTTTATACCAATGAGATGAAGGAGAAGGCCGGTTTCGGAAGAGATGGTCATAAGAATTTCGACGGAACGCTGGGGCGCCTTCAGATGAAGACGTACCTTGTTGCCAAAGATTTTCTGCCCAGGGTAAATAAGAGTGGCGAGAATTACGGTTGGTCAGTCGCGGTAATGACTCCGCCCGAATACCTGTGGGGATATAAGTTCGTCACCGGTCAGTATAAGGATTCTCCGGAGGAGTCTTACAGGAAGATCACGGAGCATATCGGTAAATACTATGATCTGGAAGGGATCAAGCCGGGAAAGATAATCTGATATCGGAGGCGTTCTTAAGAAGGTCGCTTACATCACAGGCTTCAAGCTTGGAATGTGCTCTTCTGTAAATTCAGTATTTAAGAATTAACAACTTTATTTCTGCCTGTCTCCTTGGCTGTGTAAAGGCGCCCGTCAGCTATGCTTACGTTGTCCTCGATGGACTTGCCGGGTACGAAAGTAGCTACACCGAAGCTCATGGTCTTCTTGATGAAGATGCCATCGGCAGGGAAGTCGGAAGCCTCTATAGTCTTACGCAGTTTCTCTGCCTTCTCGGTAGCCTGCTCGAGTGTCGTATCAGGCATCAATATGATGAATTCCTCACCGCCCCATCTGTATGCATTCTCGCCTTCTTCACATGAATCCATAAGAAGCTTGGCAGCGTGCTCGAGGACCTGGTCGCCGGCATTGTGCCCATAAGTATCATTAACTAGTTTGAACTTGTCGATGTCGCAAATGAACATGCTTAACGGCTTGTCCGTCTTGCCGTCCAGATACTTCATGTATCTTTTGGAGAAGTCGCTGTAGAAACCGATACGGTTCTTAAGCTTGGTAAGGCGGTCATGATGAGCATCATCAAGGAATGTATCTGATTCGAGTGCCAGGCCGCAGATAAGGGCGGGGAGGGAGAGCTTACGTGAGTCTTCCTCGATGTCGAATCCCTTATCGTCGAACTTGTTGATTAACTGGAAGGCTCCGATGAACTCGCCGTTAACGTCAGCCACCGGGAGCACCATAACGGACTTGGTGACATAACCTGTCTTCTTGTCTACGCTGGAGTTGAAGTCGGGGTCGTTGTAGGGGTCGTTCGTTACAACAACGCACTTGTTTGTGATGGCCTTACCTACAAGGCCGGTGTTGTCGGGAATGACAATCTTATCAACACCGGTGGCTGCTGTGGTCCAAAGCTCATGGCGGCGCTTGTCCCACTTCCAGAAGGATGCACGGTCGGCGCCTATGATAGCTTTGCCCAGTGCCGTGAGGTAACCGAAGATAGCCGTGTGGTCATTCTCAGTGTTATTGCATGTCGTCTTGTAAAGCTTGTCCGTGATATCGAATAACATATCAGGTGTGATAGCCGTCTGATTCAGGGGCGCGAGTTCTATGCCCGTGCCTTCGATCTTCTCTTCGACAGCCCTCTCGTTATCAAGGTGCATCAGATAGACTTTTGTGCCCTTGGCGCTGATCTCCTTAAGGTAGGGGAGAATGTCATCAAGATGCAAATGCACGGGGACCGGAATGGAAGAGACTTCAACATAAACAGCGCTGTCGTCCGTGATATAAGGCTTGAAAGGCTCGAGAGTGTTCGTATCCCCGGTGTAGATGACATTAGTGCCGTTAACATCGAGGTTGTAGCCGAAGCACTTGCCCTCAAGCTGTTCTGTGTGATGAGTAGGAATGACAGCCTTGATATAAGGCGCGCCGCATTCGGTTGCAACCGCTATGTCGTACCAGCCGCTCTCGCATCCGTCGAGTTCCGTGAGATTATAGATCATGTTCTGCTTGACTTTCTCGCAGGGGGCAATAACTGTCACTCTTATCTTGGTGGTGAAGTAAAGAAAATCTATAAGCATAGCGATGCCGCTTATATGGTCGGCGTGTGTATGCGTTATAAGGATGTCTACGGCTTCGATTCCCGTCAGATCCATCTTCTTGATCCTGGTGAATGATGACATCGGGCAGTCGATCAATACAAGCTTATTCTCATACTTGAAAAAAGCGCTGTTGTTCTCATCGGCAAAAGCCGAACCTCTTCCAAGGAACTTAATCATGTTCTTTCTCCTCCAGACTCTCAAGAATCAATACTTCAAATCCGTCTGCTTTACCTTTAAGTTTTACCGTGTCTCCGAGAGATGTCGTCTTGGCAAGGCTGCCGAGCTTATCCGCTACTACACGGCTGATATAGACCGTGGATCCGGGGGCGTTAGCCTCAAGACGTGCGGATGTGTTTACCGTATCGCCGATAGCGGTGTAGTCCATGCGCCGCTCGGAACCGATGTTGCCGACGACCGCCGGACCGTAATGAACGCCGACACCTACCTTAAACTCTTCTCCTGTTTCTTCCTTAAGCTGTGCTGAGACTTCCTCGCAGCCCTTAACGATATCAAGCGCCGTTCTCGCTGCAAGATATACGGAGTCCTCCTGAGGAAGGGGAGCGCCCCAGAATGCCATGGTGCAGTCTCCCACGTACTTGTCGAGCGTGCCGTTATTCTTTTCGATGCAGCTTGAGGTCATGGTAAGTATCTTGTTTATGATGTAAACGACTTTCTCAGGCTCGAGTCTCTCTGACATCGTTGTGAAGCCTCTTACGTCAACGAAAAGCACCGCTATGTCACACAGCCTGCCGCCGAGTGCAAGACTGTCAGTGCCTTCCTTGAGGAGTTCTTTTACTACGGAAGGCGCTACATAGCGCTCGAAAGTGCTGTATACTTTCGCTCTTGCTGCCGCTGCACGGATGTAGTGTATTACTACGGTCGCGATGTACAGCAGGAAGAAGCTTACGGGGATCCACAAAGGGTGGATAACGGTGCCGCTCCCGTAGATGGCGTAGGATACTCCCAAGGACGCTGAAGTGATAATAACAAAGTAAACAGCTCCTGCAATGACACTGCTGTTAAGGAACAGGAACATGGCGAGCGCACTCACGGCGAAAAGAACTGCAAGCTGAGGGATATCGGGAGCTTCCGTCTTGAAGTTGCCGTCAATCAGACTCTGGATAACATTAGCCTGGAATTCCACTCCGAACATGTGCTCGGAACGTTCGATAGGAGTGAAGTATTCATCCTGCAAGGCTGCGGCATATGGTCCTATGAGTACGATCTTGCCCGCATAGTAGTCAGCGGGGATCTCTCCGTTAATGAGCTGCGAGAGACTGACACCGTCATAGTACCCGCCGGGATCTGAAGTGAAAGGGACATAGAACTGTCCTCTGGAATTAGTCTCGGGGTAACGTATGGCTTCCCCGTTCTTCTCAAGATAGATACGTGCAGCCGTGGATGCCATGGAATAGACGCGTTCCGTATTGCCGTTCCCGTCGGTGGGTTCGACATAAAGAAGCGCATGTCTCATTATGCCGTCGGCGTCGATCATGGCATTGATGTGTCCCTGTATGGTTACATCGCGGAGTGCCTCATAAGGCTCTTCGAAAGCGAGTACCGAATATGTGTTAGTTACAATTCCTTCTTCCGAGTATTCTCTGGTGGTTCCGAAGGTCGCGACAGAAGCGGTTACGACACAACCTAACTCCTCGGCCGCCTGTGCCAGATGTGCATCGGCTTCCTCGTTTGTCTCTCCGGAGTAAAGAGTATCAATAGCAACTACGGCAGGGAGTTTATCCGGATCTGAGGCCAGTGCTTCAAGTGCGGAGGCCATGACATTTCTGTCCCATGAATAGTAGGGACCCAATTCGGATAATGCGGCCTCATCGATTCCTATGATTACGATATCACCTGAATTAACCCTTACATTCTGGAATAACTCATCCTGAACCCATCTGTCAGGGCTTCTCCAGACTCCTGTTGCAGCTAATGAGGTAAGCAGGGCAGCGCCTGCGAGAGAATAGATCAAGTGTTTTTTGAATGTCGAATTCATGGTAGTCTCGGATAGTAAGACGCATCGCCTTATTGAGGGTACTTGTCTTCCGGTACATAATCAAAGAATGTTTCCCCATTGGGGTACTGATATATGTTATAGAAGTAGACGGGCTGTGCATTTCCGTAATCGTCGTAAGTATTGTATCCGTAACACTTTCTTCCGTCTGCATCCACATCGACCCATCCGGAAACATCAGGGTTATCACTGCCGGAGCTATAGTTCCATTCTTCTCCGTAATCCGTAAATCCGTCAGCAATCGGGTACTCTGTTGAAGGGTCCGTT
>CAMNNN010000035.1 GCA_946545505.1 uncultured Clostridia bacterium | reverse complement strand
AAGGAACTTCTGGATCTCATGGGTATAAAGCGCATGGAGATGGAAGGTTACGAGGCTGATGATCTTATCGGTACATTGTCATTGCTCGGTAAGCAGCAGGGCGATCAGGTGTTCATCTTAAGCGGTGATCATGATGACTTTCAGCTTATCGATGATCAGGTAAGCGTTATCCTTCCTCAAAGTGGTAAAGGAAAGCCCCCGAGAGTACTGTATGACAGAAAGCTTTTCGAGGAGACTTACGGCGTAAAGCCTGAAGTGTTCGTATATGTTAAGGCTCTTATGGGAGATAATTCCGATAACATCAAGGGCGTAGAGAAGGTAGGCGAGAAGACTGCATTCAAACTGATCGCCGATTACGGTTCTATCGAAGGCATTTATGATAACCTCGATAAGCTGACGCCCTCGCTCAGAGCTCATATGGCCGAGTCCCGCGAGCTTGTAGATATGAATATCAAACTCTGTACGATCCTTCGCGATGTCCCGGTTCCGTTCGGTCCGGAACAGACTGATTTCAGTGAGATTAAAGATGCTCAGGGACTGCATGACAGACTCGCGACTCTCGGCTTAAGAAGCCTCATCAAGAAGTTCGGACTTGAGGATATGAGGATGCAGACTTTTGATGAGCCTGAATCAGACTTGTCCGATTATCTTGAACCATACAATCAGGGCAAGGATTCCATCTCGACAGTTAACGGTGAACTTCCTTCGGGTGATGACTTCGATGTTATGTTTACGGCTGACAAGGTACTTATTCTTGAAGGCACAACTCTTTATGTGAATGCGCCTGAAGACGCTTTGGCGGCACTTGACAGATGTGAGACGCTAAGGTCTTTTGATTACAAGATTAATTCGAAGATTCTGCCGCGTATCCCTTCGAAGCTTACTTCTGTTTATGACACTTCTGTTATGGGCTATGTGCTTAATGTGATATCAGGAAATGCTCCCGACTTTACAAGACTGTTCGAGAATACATTTGCCATGCCTTATCCCATTGAGGAGAAGAGCGGACAGATATCGCTGTTCGATGTCGAGGATGAGAGTGAGTCATTAAGAATTAAGGGACAGAAACTGCTTCTTAACAGATGTATCTGCAATGCTTTACTTAAGAAGGCTGAAGAGGAGAATCTGACTGATCTTCTTATGAATATCGAGTTTCCTTTAACGGTAACTCTTGATGCCATGGAAAGAAACGGTATGAACGTATCTGAAGAAAGCCTCAAAGCGCTTCATTCTGAGTTCACGGTCAGACTATCGGAACTTGAGAAAGAGATCTATGAGCTTACGGGTATCGAGTTTAATATAGGTTCCCCCAAGCAGCTGTCCGAGGTGCTTTTCGATGCGGATAAGCTTAACCTGCCTCACGGCAAGAAGGGCAAGACAGGAGTGTACTCGACATCAGCCGACGAGCTTAACAGGATCGCCGAGTTCCATCCGGCGGTACCCAAGATACTCGAGTGGAGAGCGATATCCAAGCTCGATTCCACATATGCGGCAGGACTTGTACCGAAGATTGCTTCTGACGGACGTATTCATACTACATTTACGCAGGCTATGACAAACACGGGAAGACTTTCTTCCGTGGATCCCAACCTGCAGAATATTCCCGTAAGATCTGAGGAGGGTGCGCGAATCAGGCAATGCTTTACGGCACCTGAAGGAAAGATATTAATAGATGCCGACTACTCGCAGATAGAGCTGAGACTTTTGGCTGCCATGTCCGGAGATGAAGTCATGACAGAGGCCTTCCTTAACGGAGAGGATATTCACAGAAGAACTGCGGCAAAGGTATTCGGTGTTCCTGAAGATGAAGTTACTCATGAGCAGAGAGCGGCTGCCAAGACCGTAAACTTCAGTATCGTTTATGGTGTATCAGACTTCGGTTTGTCAACGGATCTGGGTATATCTTTCAGAGAGGCATCGGATCTTATCAAGTCTTACGGTGAACAGTTCCCGAAGATCACTGCTTACCTTGACGGTCTTAAGAAGAAGGGTGAAGAGGAAGGCTTAGTATCAACGCTTTACGGAAGAAAGAGAATACTGTCTGAGCTTAAAAGTCCCAACAGGAATGTCAGAAACTTCGGACTGCGCGCTGCGATGAATACGCCGGTGCAGGGAACTGCGGCGGATATCATCAAGATCGCCATGAATAAGGTTTATAAGGCTTTAAAGGAGCAGGTTCCTACGAGTAAGCTTATTATGCAGGTTCACGATGAACTTATAGTAGAGTGCGATAAGAATGATGCGGATCTCGTAGCTTCTATTCTTAAGAAAGAGATGGAGTCAGCGGCTTCTCTTGCGGTGCCTCTTGTATCAGAGGTCGGAACGGGCAGCAACTGGCTGGAGGCAAAGTAATGTTTGTTTTGGGTATAACAGGTCCTATCGGAAGCGGGAAGAGTACGGTAAGCAAGATATTTAAGGACAAGGAGATCCTTGTTCTTGATGCAGATCAGATCTCACGAGATGTAACGGCTCCTGAAGGTGCAGCGGTAGATGAGATAGAAGAGGCTTTCGGTCCGAAGGCCATAAGCTCCGACAGAAGCCTTAACAGAAAGTATATGGCTGATGTCGTATTCAAGGATAACCGTAAGCTCGACCAGCTGTCGGCTATTATTCACAAGCATGTGTTCATTGTGATGGATAAGGCTTTGGAAGAGCAGAAGAAGCTGAAGACCAAGCTCGTTGTGTTAGATGTTCCGATTCCGGTAAACAAGGGATTCGTCGATCACTGCGACCAGATTTGGGCAGTGACATGCGAGGATCACATCAGACTTGAAAGATTGATCGGCCGCGGCATGACTAAGGAAGACGCCTTAAGAAGGATCGCAGTACAGATGACCAATGATGAGTATGCGGCCTTGGGAGATCATGTTATAGATAATTCAGGGACTCCCGAAGAATTGATTGAGTCCGTTGAGGCTCTCATCAAGTCGGAACTTAACGAGCGCGGTATTAGGGTCTGACAGCTCTAAGTCTATTTAGCTATGTCCGGAAGCAGTAATTCTCAGACAACAGGATCAGAAAGTATGAGAAGATGATGAATAAATCATTGAAGATAATCGATAAGATACTGCAGATCATTACACTGATCGTTGCCGTAACGATGGCGGTTATTGCAGTTATCAACGTATATGTGGTTAAGTCTACCGCAAATGCCGTTAAGGATTATGAGGACTTCAATGGGCATTACGACTATATTATCGTCTTAGGCTGCGGAATCGTAGATAACAGCATTCCGACAGACCTTATGGTCGACAGACTCGATATGGCCATCAGGCTGTACGAGGACGGCGCGGCTCCCAGGATTCTCTTAAGCGGAGATCACCGTGTTGATGATTATAACGAAGTTGCTGTCATGAAGAATTATATGCTCGACAGAGGTATACCCGAGGATGTTATCGAGTGTGATGACTTAGGCCTGTCCACGTCTGAGACCATGGAGCGTGCTTCAAGGCTTTTCGATGTCGAATCAGCTGTCATAGTTACCCAGGAGTATCACTTAAGCCGTGCAGTATACCTTGCCAGAAATTACGGTATAGACTGTGAAGGTGTTATCGCTACAGGGCATACGTTCGTGGCTCAGCCTTATTATTCGGCAAGGGAGTATCTCGCGAGAGTCAAAGATTTTATACTTTGTCTTGTCTTTTGATTTAGAATCATTATAATTTAAAGTATATGAATAGTGCCTTGATGACATCTCAAGACAAATTAAGGGAAGCCGGTATCCGTATTACGGGGCCGAGGCTTCGCATATACGATTATCTCCTGACTCACAGAACGCACCCGACTTGTGAGGATATATACAATGATTTGAAGACGGATGATGATTCGCTCTCATTCGCGTCTGTCTATAATGTAACTGATAAGCTTGCCGAGGTCGGCCTGATTACAGAACTGATCTCTCCTGACGGGCAGAAGCACTATGACGGCATTACGGATTTCCACGGACATTTCTTCTGCAAGAAGTGCAGTAAAGTGATGGATGTAATGTGTTGTAAGGATTTCGCTGCTGATGCTCTTGAAGGCAACCGCATAGATTCCGTATCGCTGATTATAAGCGGCGTGTGCAGGGACTGTCTGGAATCAGAAGAGTCTTAATAAGAGAATTACCGCTAACAGATAGATAACATCGAGTGTAAGAGCTGCGAGGCAAAGTACTGCCCATGTCTTGGGAACGGTATATCCCAGCTTCTTCTTAAGGTGGTCGTGAACAGGAGTGATCAGATTCTTAAGAATGATGATCTTCTTATGTGTAAGTCTTCCGATGGTGATCTTAAGGATGGAAAGACCGCCGTCGATAAGGAAAGGCAGACAGATTATAAGGTAAGCGAACGGCAAACCAAGATACATGAAGTAGAAAGCGATAAAAAAGCCGATGGATCTCGATCCTGCGTCTCCCATGAGAAGCTTGGACGGGTAGTGGTTGAAGCACAGATATACCGCCAGGATAACGACGAGGACTATTCCGGGAAGAGCCTTCTCGGGAGTCAGCAGTCCGTGCAGGTTAGCGGACAACATGATCGTAAGTGTCGTAATAATGGTCAAAGTTCCTGACAGTCCGTCAACGCCGTCGGTAGCATTGGTGGCATTAATTGATACTACGATAAGAATAGTCGCGAGAACAATATAGAGAACCGGGTTCAGGATGAATGTCTCATCTGAGAAGGAGATGTGGATACCTGTTCCGAAGAATCTTATGAATACGACACTTCCGAGCATAGCTACCACGAAGTCAAGAAGTCCCTTGGAATACTCGCCCCACGGTGCCTTGGATCTGTCATCGAGGAATCCGATGAATGACATGAGGAATGTGAGTGTCATAATGAGGTATATACCTGTTCCGGCGGTTGATAATGCACATACTGCCAGTATAAATACCAGAGTAAAGTAGATACCCGTACCGGTGGGTTTGCCGATATTGACCTCTGAACCTTCCACGAACTTACGTCCGCGGTCGTGTCCGAGAAGCGTCTTTCCGAACGGCAGGAAATAAAGGGCGAGGAATGTAAGTATCCCGCCTACGCCTGCTGCAGTTATGATTCTCGTTAAGTCTGACATCGGTCAACAAGCCCCCTCTAAACTCGTGTAATTATACTTGTAATCTGTTATAATTTCTATCTATTTAAAAGAAATTGGGGGCATTGTATGGATTATAAGGCCGTTATTGCACAAAATATATCTAAGGTGACAGAACTTCCGGAAGATCAGATCTTCAAGTTGATCGAGACGCCCCCTCAGAAAGAACTGGGAGATTTTGCTTTCCCGTGTTTTATATTAGCTAAGAGCCTTCATAAGGCTCCTGCCATGATATCTGAAGAGCTTTCAGGTAATGAATCCCTTACACAGAACGGTATGTTCAGCGTAAAGAATGCCGGTCCTTATCTGAATTTCTACATCGACAGATCTAACTATGCATCCGATACGATCACAAGGATCAACGAGGATGGTGACAGGTTCGGCGCTTCTGACGAGGGTAAGGGACAGAATGTCATCGTCGAGTTCTCTTCTCCCAACATCGCGAAGCCTTTCCATGTAGGTCATGCTTTCACGACAATACTTGGTAATTCGCTTTCCAGAATCTACGACAGACTCGGATATAACGTAATCAGGATGAATCACCTCGGTGACTACGGCACACAGTTCGGTAAGCTGATTACGGCTTACCGACTTTGGGGTGACAAGGAAGCTTTGGATAAGGATCCAATAACGGAGCTTCTCAGAATTTATGTTAAGTTCCATGAGGAAGCTAAGAAGGACCCCTCGCTTGACGATACCGCCCGTGAGAACTTCAAGAAACTCGAGGACGGCTGTCCCGAGGAAGTTGAACTGTGGCAGAAGTTCCGCGATATGTCCCTTGTAGTATTTAAGAAGCTCTACGACAGAATGGGAGTTGCTTTCGATAACTATAACGGCGAGTCATTCTACAGCGACAAGATTCCTGCCGTAGTCGATATGCTTAAGAGCAAGAATCTGCTTGTGGAAAGCGAAGGCGCACAGGTAGTTATGCTTGATGAGTACAAGCTTCCTCCGTGCATAATACTTAAGAGCGACGGTACAACTATCTATGCTTCCAGAGATCTGGCTGCTGTTCTGTACCGCAAGGAAACATACAACTTTAATAAGAACATCTACGTCGTAGGAACGCCTCAGGCGCTTCACTTCAAGCAGGTGTTCTCCGTGCTGAAGAAGGCGGGCTACGATTTCGCTGATGACTGCGTGCATGTAGGCTTCGGACTCGTTAAGTTCAAGGATATGGTCTTCTCAACAAGAGAAGGTAATATCGTGCTTCTCGAGGACCTCCTCGATGCAGCCGTAGCTAAGACACGTGAGGTTATCGAAGAGAATGCGAAGCTCCGCGGACAGGATATGACCGAGGAGGAGATCTCCGATATCGCAGAGAAGGTTGGTATCGGCGCCGTTATCTACACCTATGTTAAGTCCGGCCGTGAGAAGGACATCGTCTTCTCCTGGGAGGAGATGCTTAACTTCAACGGCAACTCTGCTCCGTACCTCATGTACACGTATGCACGTATACGCTCTATTATGCGAAAAGCTTCCGAAGCAGGCCTCAAGCCTTCTTCAGACACTGCTATACTCGGCACTCTTACAGGTGACGACGCATATGAAGTCATAAGCGCACTCTCAAGCTTCGAGTCTGACGTTAAGAAGGCAGCTTCCGTTTACGAGCCTTTCATCATCTCGAGAAGCCTTTTCGAGACGGCATCTGCATTTAACTCTTTCTACAACAACTGCAGGATCTTAGGAGATGATATCGACACCAAGGATTCTGAAGCCAGACTTGCACTGTGCGAGGCTGTTGGAAATGTTCTGAAGACAGGCCTGTATCTGCTCGGTATCGAGACGGTAGAGAGGATGTGATCTTTTGGAGACGATGCCGGATTTTAAGGATATCAAGTATGTAAGACCTGATGTCGATGCCATTTCTGAAAGCTTTAAAAGCTTAAGATTAAGACTTATGACGGCTCAGGATGTGAATATCGCATCCGATATACTGATGGAATATGAGAAGCTCATAATAGACTTCAATACCCAGTACGAGCTGTGCAATATCCTTCACGATCTTGATACTTCAAATGAGTTCTACTCTGATGAACTCGAATTCTTTGACAGATCGACCGCGGAACTGAGCGAACTTTCCTCAGCTATGCTTACGGTTATGGCAAACTGTCCGTGCGCAGATGAATTGAAAGAAAAGTACGGCGACATGATCTTCCGTAAAGCAGCCAATCTGAAGCAGACGATATCTAATGAAGTTATCGATGATTATGCGGAAGAATCATCTTTGCAGAATGATTATTCCCAGATTCAGTCTGAGGCTCAAATAGAGTTTGAAGGAGAGAAGCTGAATCTGAGCCAGCTTTCTGTAAAACTCGAATCCACAAGTAGACAGACACGTAAGGACGCCCATAAGGCTCTCGATGAATATTATATGGGCAAGAAGGAAACCTTCGATAAGATTTACGACGATATGGTCAAGGTCAGAACTAAGATTGCCCGGAAGCTTGGGTACAACACTTACACTGAGCTCGGATACAAGCTCATGGAGCGTTATGATTACGGTCCGGAAGACGTCAAGAAGTTCCGTGAAGCTATATGCAGATATATCGTTCCTATCACAGTCCAGATAAGAAAGCTTCAGCAGGAACGCCTCGGCGTAGATAATCTGATGTTCTATGATCTGCCGACATTGTTTAAGAACGGCAATCCTTCACCGATCATACCCGGCGTAAGTCTCGGAGACGTGGCAGGCGACTTCTTCGCGAAGATGTTCGGCAACAGACCGAGTTTCCTTGAAGTACTGTCCGAGCATGGATTCACGGATCTTATCTCAAGACAGAATAAGTCCACCGGCGGATACTGTATGTACCTTGACGGGTATGCCATTCCTTTTATCTTTATGAATGCCAACGGTACTGCAGATGATGTAGCTACGATCATTCATGAGGGAGGCCACGCTTACGCTGCCGTACAGAGTGCCGATGTTTCTCCTTTCGTTGAGTGTCTGTCACCGACTCTCGAAGCATGTGAGATACATTCAACTTCGATGGAGTTTATGTCCTATCCCTATATGGAGATGTTCTACGGCGAGAAGGCTGAGCAGTATAGAGAACTTCATATGACACAGGCTCTGCTTTTCCTGCCTTACGGCTGCATGGTAGATGAATTCCAACACACGATTTACGATAATCCCGATCTTACTCCGGATGAGCGCCACGCAGTATGGAAAGCTCTCGAGGAGAAATATCAGCCGTTTATTAAGTACGATGAAGATCATCCTTTCCATGCCCTGGGAGGCGCATGGATGAAGAAGGATCACATCTTCACATCGCCGTTCTACTATATCGATTACTGTCTTGCACACATCTGTGCATTGCAGCTGTGGAATCTGTCCCGCGAAGATATGAAGATGGCACTGATGAAGTACAATAAGCTCTGTTCTCTCGGCGGTACTGATACTCTGCTTAAGCTTCTCGAGAAATCTGAGATCGAGAGTCCTTTCAATATTGGCATAATCAAGCAGGTCGCATTCTCCTGCAGCGAGTTCCTTAATCTATGAAACTTCCCGAGCAGTTTATAAACAGAATGAAAGAAGAATTACTGTCCTCTGAGGTCTCGGAGGACGGTTTCTTTGAAAGCTTCGATAAGGAAGCTCTTAAGGGTATACGTATCAACAAGAGTAAGGTGAATGCGGATGGCTACTTCGCTGTCCTGAAGAACCTTGATCACGATGAGGAGATAATGAATATCCCGTGGTGTGACTGCGGCTTTTATACGAAGGCTAAGTCATCCGGTAATTCGCCGTATTATCATGCCGGTGTAATCTATCCTCAGGAACCTTCAGCAATGCTTCCCGGACAGACTATTGGAGCGAAGCCCGGTGATGTGGTTATCGATCTTTGTGCGGCTCCGGGCGGTAAGGCGTGCAGGATAGCAGAGGAACTTAACGGGGAGGGAGTTCTCATCGCAAATGAGATCTCAGCTAACCGTGCCAAGGCTCTTCTTAGAAATATCGAGCGTATGGGCATTCCGAACGCAGTTGTTCTTAACGAGGATCCCGTTAATTTGCGGCAGTATCTCGCGGGCACGGCTGACAAGATTATCGTCGATGCTCCATGTTCCGGTGAAGGCATGTTCAGGAGAGATCCTTCTGCGGTCAAGTCCTGGGAACGTTATGGCCCAGAGCCTTGTTCCGAACTTCAGGACTCGATACTCGAGAGCGCACACATCATGCTCAAGCCCGGAGGCGAACTTGTTTACTCCACATGCACTTTCGGCGTGTTGGAGGATGAGGACAGGATAGTAAGCTTCATCAGTAAGCATCCGGGATATGAGGTTATACCTCACCCCGAAATAGAAGGTGTTACACATGCATCTTCAACTTCAAAGCTTCCCGGCAGCATGCGAATCTGGCCTCATATCAGCGAAGGAGACGGACATTTCTGCGTGCATCTTCGTAAGCCGTCTACGGATGACGATGAGACACACGAGCTTCCTTCTTATACTGTGAAGAAGCGCGGCAAGAACGTGAGAGAAGCGGAAGCTTTGCTTAACTTTATGAAGGATATACTGACGGATGACGCCCTCTCGGTGTTCAAAGCCCGTGTTGAAGACGGACTGCTTATACGTGGGGAGCACGCAATGCTGCCTGCCTGTGATGAGAGAGCCCTCGGTTCACTTACCGTAGTAAAGAACGGTCTTTATCTGGGTGAGTTTAAGGCGAAGGGAAAGGACCTTGTCCTCGTGCCTTCCAATTCACTTGCTCTGACGTTAAGAAGAAGCGAACTTAAGGATAGCGCCGTCATATCTTATCCCTACGGAGTCCCTGAGGTAACAAGGTATCTTAAGGGCGAGACGCTGACGTCAGAGCCGGGCGCCAAAGGCAATGTGGTTATAGCGGTCGAAGGTTATTGTCTGGGCTTCGGAAAGAGGAGTGCAGACGGTATGATCAAGAATCTTTATCCCAAAGCATGGAGGTTAATGTGAGAATAGTAATTGCC